>JAJYFW010000277.1 GCA_021785335.1 Pseudomonadota bacterium | reverse complement strand
CGGGTTGCATTCGGATACGAATGAGCGGCTTGCCGGCAACAGGCTTACCGCCATATCCCGCGAAGGTTTCATGTCGTCATCGCTTTCCCGCCGCGGGTTCGCCTTCGCCCTGCCAGCAGCGCTCGGGGCCTGCGCGGTCGGCCCTGCCTATCGCCGGCCCGGGCTGCCGGTGCCCGCCGCGTTCCGCGAGAATGGGCCGAAGGGGGCGGTGGTGTGGCCGGCCGCGGACTGGTGGCGGGGGTTCCGCTCGGCGGAACTCGACGGGCTGATCACCACCGCCAAGGCGCACAGCTTCGACATCGCGGCGGCGGCGGCGCGGGTGATCCAGGCGGACGCGGCGCTGCGGCTCGCGGGGGCGGCGCTGCTGCCCTCGGTCTCGGCCTCCGCCAAAGACAGCTGGAGCCGGTCCTATGTGAACTCCGCGTTCGCCAAGGGGTATGTGGAGAGCCGGACGTACAGCCTGGCGCCGAGCGCGTCCTATGAGGTCGATCTCTGGGGGCGGCTGCGGGCGACCAAGCAGGCGGCACTGGCGACGGCGATCCAGAGCCGTTACGATGCAGCAACCGTTGCGCTGACCGTCGTCGCCTCGATCGCGACGACGTTTTTCCAGGCGCTGGGCTATGCCGACCGGATCGCGATCGCGCGGCAGAACCTGAAGGCGGCGGAGACGATCCTGGCGGCGATCGTGGCGGGGCAGGAGGCGGGGGTGAGCTCCGCGCTCGATGTCGCGCAGCAGCAGGCGCTGGTGGCGGGCATCCGCGCCGGCATCCCGGCGCTGCAGTCGCAGCTCGCGCAGACGCTGAACGGGCTCGGCGTGCTGGTGGGCGAGCCGCCGGAGATGATCTCGCTCGCGGCCACGGAGCACCTGCGCAACCTGGCGCTTCCAGAGGTGGCACCCGGCCTGCCCTCCGCGCTGCTGGCACGGCGGCCGGACGTGGCATCCGCCGAGGCGCAACTGATCGCGGCGAACGCCAACCTGCGCGCGGCACGGGCGGCGTTCTTTCCCGACGTGACGCTGACGACGAGTGCCGGGTGGAGCGCGCTCGCCCTGTCCACGCTGTTCGGGCCGGGGTCGCTGTTCGCGACGGCGGCGGCGACGGCGGTCCAGACGGTGTTCGACAACGGCGCGATCGCGGCACAGGTGGCGCAGAACCGCGGTCGCTACGAAGAGCTTCTCGCGGACTACAAGAAGGCGGTGGTGCAGGCGTTCACGGACGTGGAGAACGCCGCCGCCGCCTACCGGCTCGCGACCGAGCAGGAGGGGCTGGAGCGCGAGGCGGTGCGGACGGCGCGGACGGCGGCGGACATCGCGCAGGCGCAGTTGCTCGCGGGGACGGTCAACATCGTGACCTCGCTGCAGGCGCAGCAGACGCTGTATGCCGACCTCGACACGCTGTCGCAGGTGCGGCTCGCGCGGCTGACGTCGCTGGTGGCGTTGTACAAGGCGCTGGGCGGCGGGTGGTCCGTCGCCGATGTGCCGACGCCGGCGCATCCGGTTTTCCAGGGTGTCCTGTGAGGGGTTCGGCATGAAGCGTCTCGGGCTCCTGGTTGTGCTGGTAATCGCGGCGGTGGCGGTGTGGCGGATCGCCTCGCAGGGGCCGGGCAAGAAGGGGCCGGCGACGCTGCCGCCGGTGCCGGTGGGTGCGGCGGCGGCGGTGCTGCGCGACGTGCCGGTGTATCTGGACGGGCTGGGCACGGTGCAGGCCTCCGAGACCGTGACCATCACGCCGCAGGTGAGCGGCAAGCTGATCGAGGTGCTGTTCCACGAAGGCCAGGACGTGACGAAGGGGCAGGTGCTGGCGAAGATCGATCCGCGCACGTTCCAGGCCTCGCTCGACCAGGCGCTGGCGAAGCGGGCGCAGGACCAGGCGGCGCTGGCCAATGACGAGCTCAATGCCGCGCGCTATGAGAAGCTGGTCGGCAACTCCTATACCTCGAAGCAGCAGGCCGACACCGCGCGCGCCCAGGTGCAGCAGGACAAGGCGCTGATCGAGCAGGACGACGCGCAGATCATGACGGCGCGGACGAACCTTTCCTACACGACGATCACGGCGCCGATCTCCGGCCGACTGGGGATCCGGCAGGTGGACGCGGGCAATGTGGTGCAGACATCGACGGCGCTGGTGGTGATCACGAAGCTGCAGCCGATCGCGGTGATCTTTTCGCTGCCGCAACAGCAGTTGCCGGAGGTGGCGGCGGCGATGGCGGCGGGGACGGTCGCGGTGCTGGCGGAGCCGCAGGACGGGACGCAGAAGGTGCTCGACCGCGGCGTGCTCAAGGTGCTCGACAACCAGGTCGATCCCACGACCGGGACGATCAAGCTGAAGGCGGAGTTCCCCAACGCGCACCTGCTGCTGTGGCCGGGCGCCTTCGTCACCGTGCGGCTGCTGGCGCGCACCGTCCAGGGGGCGGTCGTCATCCCGTCCGTCGCGGTGCAGCAGGGGCCGAACGGGGAGTTCGTGTTCGTCGCACAGGATGGCAAGGCGGTGCAGCGCGCGGTCACGACCGGGCCCACGGACGGCGACCTTGTCGTGGTGACGAAGGGGCTCAAGGCCGGCGAGGAGGTGGTGACGGAGGGCACCTCGCGCCTCTCCGACGGGCGCGCGCTGCGCGTGCTGGCGCCTGCGAAACCTTCCGCCTGACGTGGCACGGGCGGTGGGGCGCCGAGCGGCGTGAACATCTCGGACCTTTTCATCCGCCGGCCGATCGCGACGGGGCTGCTCGCGGTGGCGGTGCTGCTCGCGGGGCTGCTCGGCTATAGTTCGCTGCCCGTCGCCGCGCTGCCGCAGGTGGATTTTCCGACCATCGTGGTGACCACGTCGCTGCCCGGCGCGAGCCCGGACACGGTGGAGAAGCTGCTGACCGCGCCGCTCGAGCGGCAGTTCGGGCAGATCCAGGGGCTGGACGTGATGACGTCCACCTCCGCCGAGACGACGAGCACGATCACGCTGCAATTCGCGCTGTCGCGCAACATCGACAACGCGGCGCAGGACGTGCAGGCGGCGATCAACGCCGCCGGCGGCACGCTGCCGCAGGGGCTGCCCTATCCGCCGACCTATTCCAAGGTGAACCCGGCGGACGCGCCGATCCTGACCATCGCGCTGGCCTCCAGCACGTTGCCGATCCAGAACGTCGCCGATGCCGCGGATACGATCCTGCAGCCGAAGCTGGCGCAGATCGCGGGGGTGGGACAGGTGACGGTGCTGGGCGGGATGCGCCGGGCGGTGCGGGTACGCGTCGATCCCGCCAGGCTCGCGAGCTATGGGCTGTCGATGGAGGATGTGCGCACCGCCATCGCGGCCGCGAACGCCAACGGTGCCAAGGGCGGGTTCGACGGGCCGCAGCAGGCGGTGGCGCTCGGGGCGAACGACCAGATGGTCACGGCCGATGCCTACAAGCACCTGGTGATCGCCTGGCGCAACGGCGCGCCGGTGAAGCTTTCCGATGTCGGCAGCGTGGTCTCCGGCCTCGAGAACGACCGCGTCGGCGCCTGGTACGACGGCAAGCCGGCGGTGGTGCTCGACATCCGCCGCCAGCCCGACGCGAACATCGTCTCCACCGTGGCCGCGGTGCGCGCGGCGCTGCCGGCGCTGCAGCGGGCGATGCCGTCGGCGATCCGGCTCGCCATCGTGGTGGACCGCACCGAGACGATCAAGGCCAGCGTGCGCGACGTGCAGGCGACGCTGCTGCTCTCGGTGGTGCTGGTGGTGCTGGTGATCTTCGCGTTCCTGGGCTCGGTGCGCGCGACGCTGGTGCCGGCGGTGGCGCTGCCGCTGTCGCTGGTGGGTACGTTCGGGATCATGGCGCTCTCCGGGCTCGGGCTCGACAACCTGTCCTTGATGGCGCTGACGGTCGCGACCGGGTTCGTGGTCGACGACGCGATCGTGATGATCGAGAACGTGATGCGCTACATCGAGGCCGGTGTCGCGCCGTTCGAGGCGGCGCTGCGGGGCTCGAAGCAGATCGGCTTCACCATCGTGTCGCTGACGATCTCGCTGGTGGCGGTGTTCATTCCGCTGCTGTTCATGTCCGGGATCGTGGGGCGGCTGTTCAGCGCGTTCTCCATCGTGCTGTCGATCGCGGTGCTGGTCTCGGCGGTGGTGTCGCTGACGCTGACGCCGATGATGTGCGG
>JAJYFW010000276.1 GCA_021785335.1 Pseudomonadota bacterium | reverse complement strand
CACCGCGGTGCCGGGGGCGGAAGGGCCGGTGCTGCTGGACATGGCGACCACCACCATCGCAGCGGGCAAGGCCCGCGTGGCCCGCAACAAGGGCGTACCGGTCGCCGACGGCTGCCTGATCGACGCCGAGGGCAAGCCCACCAACGATCCCACGCCCTTCATCGACGACCACATCGGCGCGCTGACCGCCTTCGGCCGCCACAAAGGCTCGGGGCTGGCGGTGATGTGCGAGATCATGGCCGGCGCGGTGGCCGGCGGGCAGCGCGCCGGGGAACCCTATCGCGGCGGGATTCTCAATTCCATGTTCGCGGTGGTGATCGATCTGGCGCGGATGTCGGGCGCGGCGGCGGCGCTGGCGGGGGTGGAGGCGACCAAGGCGCATATCCGCTCCTCCCGCGTGGCCCCGGGGTTCGAACAAATCCTGCTGCCGGGCGAGCCGGAACGCCGCTCGGCCGCGGCGCGGCGCGCCGAGGGGATCCCGGTCGACGACCGCACCTGGGAGCAGATCCGCGAGGCGGCCGGGAAGCTCGGGATCACCGAGGCGGAGCTCGACCGGGCCAACGCCTGATCCCGGCCTGCCTCACGGCGCGCGCGCCGCCCCACCCCCGCTGGCCGGCACCGCGACCACGGCGGCCGGCCCAGCGCCGGCCCGCACCGGCCGGCCGCTGATCTCCGACCCCGCCTCCGGATCCAGCCGCGTCGAAACGATCGGCGCCAGCATCGCCAGCCCCGCCACCACCAGCAGGGCGATCGAGAAATCCCCGAGCTCGGGCGCCGCATGGCCGCGCACCGCCATCGACCCGGCCAGCGCGGCGGCCGAGATCGCGATGCCGAGCGAGAGCATCATCTGCTGCTGCGTGGTGTAGAAACTGGTCGCCGCGCTCATGTCCGCCCGCGGCACCTCGGCATAGGCGATGGTGTTGTAGGCCATGAACATCAGCGACTGGAAAAACCCGCCGGTGATCAACACGAGGTAGATCGCCGCCATCGGCCAGCCCGGCCGGAACCCCGCCATCGTCCCGAGCAGCGCGGTCGCCACGAAGCCGATCCAGACCATCACCGGGCGGAACCCCAGCCGGCGCAGGATGCCCGGCGCCACGAACCGCATCGCCAGCGACCCCAGCGATCCCGCGAAGGTGATCAACCCGCTTTGCGCCGCCGAATAGCCGAACCCCAGCTGCATCATCATCGGCAGCAGGAACGGCGTCGCCCCGGCGCCGATGCGCGAGAACGCGCCCGAGATCACCGAGAAGCGGAAGGTGGTGAACCGCATCAGCCGGAAATCCAGGATCGGATGCGGATGCGTGCGCGCGTGGCGCGCGTACAGCGCGCCCACCGCGATCCCCGCGACCAGCAGGATCCCGGTGACGATCCGCGAGCCGGCGCCGCGGGCCGCCATCTCGATCCCGAACATCAGGCAGGCGAGCGCGGTGCCGGACAGCACGAGGCCGGTCACGTCGAACGGGGTGCGCGCCGGCTCGCGCATCTCCTCGATGAACAGCGTCACCAGCAGGATGCCGACCGCGCCGATCGGCACGTTGATGAAGAAGATCCACCGCCAGGAGAAATAGGTCACGATGAAGCCACCGAGCGGCGGGCCGAGGATCGGCCCGATCGTCGCCGGAATCATCAGCCAGGCCATGGCGGAAACCAGTTCGGCCTTGGACGCCGTGCGCAGCAGCACGAGCCGCCCGACCGGGGACATCATCGCCCCGCCCACGCCTTGCAGCATCCGCGCCGCCACCAGTTCCGGCAGGCTCTGCGACAGGCCGCCCAGGATCGACCCGAGCGTGAACAGCCCGATCGCGGCGCGGAACACGGTGCGCGAGCCGAACCGGTCCGCCATCTTGCCGCTGGCCGGGATGAACATCGCGAGCGTCAGCAGGTAGCAGGTCAGCGCGATGTTCATGTGCAGCGGCGCGGTATCGAAACTGCGCGCCATGGTGGGCAGCGCGGTGGCCAGCACCGTGCCGTCCAGCTGTTCCATCAGCATCGCGCTGGCGACGATCAGCGCCACGGTGCGCGTGCTGACGTGCCGCCCCGGCCGGGACGATAAGACGGGCGCGGCCGGCGGCTCGGGCGCGATCGGGGGGGCGTCAGGCATGGCGCCCAGACAAGCCCGATCCGCCCCGCGCTGCCAAGCGCCGCTCCGGCATGGCCGCTCCTCCCGCTGCGCGGGCAGATTGCCACGATCCCGCCGCCATCGCACTCTCCCGCCCCGAACGACGTGCCGAGGAGGAAACCTGATGGCGGCAACAGAACCGGCAACCGGACCGCTGGCCGGGGTGCGGGTGATCGACCTCACCGCCGTGGTGCTCGGCCCGCTCGCCACCCAGACGCTGGGCGACATGGGTGCCGACGTCATCAAGGTCGAGACGCCGGACGGCGATCCCACACGGCAGATCGGCCCCTCCCGCACGCCGGGGATGGGATCCTATTTCGCCACGCTCAACCGCAACAAGCGCAGCGTCGTGCTCGACCTCAAGCATCCGCCGGCGCGCGCCGCGCTCGATCGGCTGATCGCGGGGGCGGACGTGTTCGTGCACAACATGCGCCTCGGCGCCGCGGCACGGGCGGGGCTCGACTACGCAACGCTGGGACCGCGCCATCCGCGGCTGATCCACGCCGCCGCGACCGGCTTCCGCCCCGGCAGTTCGATGGCGGAGTTTCCGGCCTTCGACGACCTGATCCAGGCGATGAGCGGGGCCGCGTCGCTCAACGCCGCGCCGGACAGCGACGGATCGCCCGGGGCGCCGCGCTACTTCCCGACCGTGGTGGTCGACAAGCTCACCGGACAGATGCTCGCCTCGATGATCGGCATGGCGCTGTACCACCGCGAACGCACCGGCCGCGGCCAGGCGATCCACCTGCCGATGATGGAATCGATGCTGTCCTTCCTGATGATCGAGCATCTGTGGGGCGCGACGCTGGACGAGCCGGAGCGGGGCACGGGCTACCCGCGCATGCTGACGCCGCATCGGCGGCCCTATGCGACGCGCGACGGGTTCCTCTCGGTGATCTGCGTGAGCGACACGCAATGGTCCCGCCTGTTCGCCGCGATCGGCCGCCCCGAACTCGCGGCCGACCCGCGGTTCGCGACCATCGCCGCGCGCGCGACCCACGTGGACGCGGCCTATGGCGCGCTGGCGGAGGGGCTCGGCGCGCGGACCAGCGCCGAATGGATGGCGATCCTGCGCCCGCTGGATATCCCCTGCGGCCCGGCGGCAACCCTGCCCGACCTGCTGGAGAACGACTACCTGCGCGAGACCGGGTATTTCGCGCCGGCCGCGCATCCGGTGGAGGGCCGCGTGCGGGTCCCTTCCATCCCGGCGCGGTTCTCCGACAGCCCGCCCTCGGTGCGCCGGCTCTGGCCGCGGCTGGGCGAGCACACCGGCGAAGTGCTGGCGGAAGCGGGGTTCGGCGCGGCGGAGATCGCGGCGATCACCGGCGGCTGAGGCGTCCGCTCACGCCCAGGCGCGCCGCGCAGCTTATGCCCAGGCGCGCCGCGCCGGGGGGTGCGCGCGCAGCACGTCCTCGTTCACCTCCGCGCCCCAGCCGGCGCCGGTCGGAATCAGCAGTTCGCCCGCCTCCACCACCGGGACCGTGCTCACCACCGCGTCCTTCCAGGGCACGTCGTCGATGTCGATCTCCATCACCCGGAAATTGGGGATCGCGGCGCAGAAATGCGCGCTCATCAACGTGCCGAGATGGCCGTTGAAGTTGTGCGGCGCGACGTTGATCTCGTACGCCTCCGCCATCGCCGCGATCTTCACCGCTTCCAGGATGCCGTTCCACGGCACGTCGATGATCGCCACATCGACCGCCTGCTGCTCGAAGAACGGGCGGTACTGGCGGCGGCCGAACAGCGATTCGCAGGACGCGATGCGGGTGCGCGCGCAGCGGCGGATATCGGCCAGGGCCGCCGGATCGGGGGTGTCGATCTCAAGCCAGGCAAGATCGAATTCCTCCATCGCCTGGGCGATGCGGATATAGCCCTCGGTGCGGAAGTTGAAATTGAGATCGAGGTGCAGCCCCACGCCCGGTCCGGCGCCCCGGCGGAACGCGTCCATCTGCGCGCACAGCCCGTCGATCAGCGCGCGATCCACCGGCAGATCGGGGGCAAACGGCGCGTTGAACCCC
>JAJYFW010000275.1 GCA_021785335.1 Pseudomonadota bacterium | reverse complement strand
TCCGGCGACGTTCTTCTACCCCGCGGTCTCGGCGCTGCTGCACCCGGAGGAGGTGCGTGCGGTGGCCGGCGACGGGCACGAGATCGGCATCCATTCCTGGATCCACGAGCGCAACACCACCCTGCCGCTGGAGGCGGAGCGCGATCTCTCGATGCGCGCGGCGGAGGTGCTGATGCAGGTCTCGGGCAACGCGCCGGTGGGCATGCGCACCGCGAGCTGGGATTTCTCGCCGCACACGCTCGCGATCATCCGCGAGATGGGGCTGCTCTACGATTCCTCGCTGATGGCCGACGACGAGCCCTATGAGCTCACGGCCGACGGCGAGGCCACCGGCATCGTCGAGCTGCCGCCGGAATGGATCCGCGACGACGCGGTCTATTTCAACATGCAGCGCATGCTGAGCCTGCGCCCCTACACGCCGCCCTCCTCGGTGGAGGAGATCTTCAACGCCGAGTTCGACCTCGCGTGGGAGGAGGGCGGGCTGCATATCGTGACCATGCATCCGCACGTCATCGGCCACCGCTCCCGCCTGCCGCTGCTGGCGCGCCACATCGCGCACATCAAGGCGAAGGGACAGGTGTGGTTCGCGACGCACGAGCAGGTCGCGCGCTACTGCCTCGACGTCGCGACGTAGCGCGGGGGGCAGGTGCCGCGCGTGGGCCCAGCCCCCACCGGCCCTCTTCCTGATGGCGGCCAGCGCGTCGAAACATGCCGCGGCGATGGCGCCAGAGGCGCGTGCTGGCCTGCGCGCCGATATCAGGGAACTCTGGATTCAAGCCGAGCGTAATGCCTGGCACCCCTTAGTTTCGACCTGATCGCCCAGAGGGTTTTCCCCGTTATCGTCTTCTGGAAGAAGGCATTTGCCTGGCCGTCGATCGGCTTGAAGTCGAAGTGTTCCAGTAATTTCTTGCCGGACTCGCTGGCCGGCGTCGCATAGACCGTGGCTGTCTTCACGTGATTGAACAGCCGTTTTGCCGCGAGCTCGGTCATTCCCAGCAGCAGGGCCTGGGCGGCCTGTCCTCTCGTGATGGGGTTGTCCAGCTTGATGACGGCTCCGGCCAGGTAGATGGATCCCCCATCCTGGATCTCGTCGAAGCCGGCGAAATCGGTCGCGACCAGGTCGCGTTCGGTGATCTCTCCCCGCAGGAACCGGGCAAACCTGTTCGCGTCCGCGATCGCGTAGAAATCGCCGTAGCCGATGACGGCATCGCCCTTGTCTTCCTTGATGACAAGGCAGGACGATGGCGACTTCCTGTACAGTTCGCGCACGACGTCGGGGCGGATGCAATCGTGTGCGAACTCCTCCTGGGCGATGCCGATGGCCTCGTCCAGTTCGGCCGGGGTGGGGATTTTCACGGTGAAGAGGTGCCGGGCGATGGCGCCGCCGCGTGTCGGCGCCGATTTTCGCTTCAGGAAATCCCTTGCCGCAAAGGTGATGAGCAGAACCGAAAGCAAGATGACCGCCGGCCGGTCTGTAACGATTTTCTTTCCATGGAATGCGAGGGATACGATTAGTCCGTAGATGCCAGCCGCGAGGCTTATGTAAGTCAGGGCGTGATCGAAAATATCCCGTCTGGCGCGTGCGATTTTGTCGAATAACCTACGCATCTTCTTCATTGAAGTTTACGAAAATACGACGGGTCTGTTCTTCGCGTGGAGCATCATGCGGGATGCGTTTTTCCGGCCACGCGGGACACCCCGCAGGCCGGTTTCGGGGGGCGCGCCTCCGCGGTGTCACTCCGTGTCCGGGGCAAGCGAGGTAAACACATGGGCCGACGCTTGTGTAGAGCGATGCGCGCCGGGCCTGGACACGCGCCGCGAGCCCGAAACCGGCGCGCTCAGCGGTCCCCCACCATCTTTCTGGGGTCGACCAGCGCGTCGAAACGTTCCGCGGTGATGGCGCCGGAGGCGAGCGCCGCCTCGCGCAGCGTGGTGCCGCGTTCGTGCGCTTCGTGTGCGATGGCGGCGGCGCGGTCGTAGCCGATCTCCGGCGCCAGCGCCGTCACCAGCATCAGCGAGCGGTCGAGCAACTCCGTGATGCGCTTGCGGTTCAGCGCCGCACCCTCGACGCAGAAGCGGCGGAAGCTCGCGCAGGCATCGGCGAGCAGGCGGCAGGCGCCGAGCACGTTGGCGACGACGAGCGGGCGCATCGTGTTGAGCTGCAGCTGCCCCTGCGCGCAGGCGAAGGCCACCGCCGCGTCGAGCCCCAGGACCTGGGTGCAGACCATCACCATCGCCTCGCTCTGCGTCGGGTTCACCTTGCCGGGCATGATCGAGGACCCGGGCTCGTTCTCCGGCAGGATCAGTTCGCCGAGGCCGCTGCGCGGGCCGGAGGCGAGCAGGCGGATGTCGTTGGCGATCTTGAGCAGCACGGCGGCGAGCCCGCGCAGGGCCGCCATGGCGGCGAGCATCGCGTCGAGCCCCGCGAGGGCCGCGAATTTGTCGGGCGCGGTGACGAAGGGCCGGCCGGTGAGGGCCGCGATCTCGGCGGCGATCGCCTGTCCGAAGCCTGGCGGCGCATTCAGCCCGGTGCCGACCGCGGTGCCGCCGGCGGCAAGCTCGAACAGCCCCGCCTCGGCACCGCGCAGGCGCGCGCAGGCGGCGCGGATCTGCGCCGCGTGGCCGCCCCATTCCTGCCCGACCGTGAGTGGCACCGCGTCCTGCAGGTGCGTCCGCCCGATCTTGATCACACCCGCCCATTCCCCCGCCTTGGTCGCGATGGTGGCCTCCAGCGCCTCGGCCGCGGGCAGTACCTGGTCCTCGAAGGCCGCCACGGCCGCGATGTGCATCGCGGTGGGAAAGATATCGTTGGAGGACTGGCCCATGTTGACGTGGTCGTTGGGGTGCACGGGCGACTTGCCGCCGATCGCGGCGCCGAGGATCTGGTTGGCGCGGTTCGCCAGCACCTCGTTGACGTTCATGTTGGTCTGCGTGCCGGAGCCGGTCTGCCAGACATAGAGCGGGAAATTGTCGTCCAGCGCGCCGTGCCCGGCCTCCTGTGCCGCCTGCTCGATGGCCCCGGCGAGCCTCGGCGCCAGGCGGCCGGCGCGTGCGTTGACCCTTGCGGCGGCCCGCTTGGCGAGCGCCAGCGCGTGCACCACGCCCAGCGGCATGCGCTCCGTGCCGATGGAGAAATGCACCAGGCTGCGCTGCGTCTGCGCGCCCCAGTAGCGGTCCGCCGGCACGTCGATCGCGCCCATCGCGTCCCGCTCCTCGCGTATTCCCGTGGCTTCGATGCCGATCTGTGCGGCCATTTGCATCGCTCCGTTGTGCGCCGGACATGTGGGGTGGGCGGTGCCCTTTCGCGACGCGGCATGCCCGGCGTATGAGGCGCCATGGACAAGATACGCATCCAGGGCGGAAGGCCGCTCGAGGGCTCCATCGCCATTTCCGGGGCCAAGAACGCGGGGCTGCCGCTGATGGCGGCGGCGCTGCTGACCGACGAGCGCCTGGTGCTCACCAACGTGCCGCGGCTGGAGGACATCCGCACCATGGCCGCACTGCTGGCCCAGCACGGGCTGGCGGTGGAGCAGGTCGGCAATGACGGGCGCACGTTCTCGCTGCTCGACCACCGCGGCAACGATCGCAAGACCTCGGGCAGCTACTACACGCCCGAGAGTCTCGTCTCGGTGCTGCTCGACAGCGCGCTCGAGCCGGTGATCGCCGACGCTGTCGCGAAGCACCCGAGCGGAGCCGCAAAGGCGCTCCTAGAACTCGCGATCGTGGATCCGGCCTGCGGCTCGGGGCACTTCCTCTTGTCGGCCGCGCGCAGGCTGGCGACGCACGTTGCGCGGGCGCAGGCCACCGGCACGCCATCGGCTGAGGAATATCGCCGCGCGCTGCGGCAGGTAGTGGCGAAGTGCATCTTCGGCGTCGACCTAAACCCGATGGCGGTCGAGCTGTGCAAGGTCTCCCTGTGGATGGAGGCGCTTGAACCCGGGCGGCCACTCTCGTTCCTGGATCACCGGATCGTGCTCGGCAACAGCCTGCTCGGCACCACACCCGCCTTGATCGCCGACGGGATACCCGACGAGGCGTTCAAGCCGATCCTCGGGGACGACAACAAATACACGAGCGCGCTGCGCAAACGCAACGAGAAGGCACGCGGCGGCTGGCTCTCGCTGGATGTCGGTGGCGATCGCGTGGACGCAGA
>JAJYFW010000274.1 GCA_021785335.1 Pseudomonadota bacterium | reverse complement strand
ACGCGCTGATCGCCTCGCTCAAGCGCAAGGCGGAACAGCTCGCCACCGGCGGGGCAGGTTGATCCTCGGGGGATTCTTCGCCGTCGCCACGCTCGTGGGGCTGGGCCAGGCGCTCGCGGGCCAGGCACTGCTGCGCCGTTTCCTGCGCGGCAAGCCGGGGCACGGCACGGCCGCGGTCTCGGTCCTGAAGCCCATCGCCGGCGACGAGCCGCTCCTGGAGGCAGCGCTGGAGACGCTGTTCCTGCAGGACCACCCAGCGTTCCAGATCGTCCTCGGCGTGCAGAATCCCGCCGACCCCGCGCTTGCCGTCATCGAGAGGCTGCGCGCCCGCCACCCGGACCGCGACGTTGCCCTCGTGGTCAACTCCGCCCGCCACGGCGCCAACGGCAAGGTCGCCAATCTCATCAACATGCTGCCGGCGGCGAAGCACCCGATCCTGGTCGTCGCCGACGCCGATGTGCACGCGCCACCGGGCTGGCTCGCCGATGTCGTGGCGGCCCTGGACAAGCCGGGGACCGGCCTCGTCACCGCGCTCTATACGGGGCTACCGGCGACGCGCGGCCTGGTGGGCGCGCTCGGCGCCGCCGCCATCACCCACGGCTTTCTGCCGAGCGCCCTCCTTTCCCGCGCGCTGGGCCGTCAGGACTGCTTCGGCTCCACCATGGCGCTGCGCCGCGCGACTCTGGACGCGATCGGGGGCTTCGGGGCCCTCGCCGACCACCTCGCCGACGACAACCTGCTCGGCGTGCTGGTCAAGCGCCAGGGCCTCGGTATCGCGCTGGCCCGCAGCGTCGTCGCGACCACGGTAACGGAAACGCGGCTCGGCCCCCTGTTCCGCCACGAGCTGCGCTGGGCCCGCACCATCCGCCGGCTGGAACCCGCGGGGCACGCCGCCTCGGTCCTGCAATTCCCGCTGTTCTGGGCCGGGCTCGCGACCCTGGCCGATTGGCACCTCGCCTGGCTGTTCGCCGCCGCCTGGGCGATCCGCGCCCTGCTCGCCCGCGCCGCGGAGCGCCGCCTCGCCGCCCCCTCCACCGGGAGGGCATGGCTCCCCATATGGCTGTGGCCCTTGCGCGATGTTTTGTCGGTCGTGGTATGGGGCGCGAGTTTCCTCTCCGACACCGTTTCCTGGCGGGGCGCGCTGCTCCGTGCCGCACCCGTGCCGACCGAGACCATGGGACACCAGCCGCGATGATGAAGACGCTTTTCCTCCAGCCCCCCTCCTTCGACGGGTTCGACGGCGGCGCCGGCTCCCGCTACCAGGCGCGGCGCGAGATCCGCAGCTTCTGGTTCCCAACCTGGCTCGCCCAGCCCGCGGCGCTCATTCCCGGCAGCAAGCTGATCGACGCGCCGCCGGCCGGCATCGGCATGGCCAAGGTCCTGGAGGAAACGGAGAGGCACGAACTCTGCGTCATCCACACCTCCACCCCCTCCTTCGCCTCCGACGCGCGGGTCGCGGCGAAGCTGAAGGAAGCGAACCCGCGCATGAAGATCGGCCTCGTCGGCGCCAAGGTCGCGGTGCAGCCGCGCGAGAGCCTGCGCGACGCGCCCGCCGTGGATTTCGTGGCCCGCAACGAGTTCGACTTCACCATCAAGGAGATCGCCGAGGGCCGCGACTTCGCGGACGTCGACGGCATCTCGTTCCGCGGTGCCAACGGTGCCATCGTCGATAACAAGGACCGCGCGATCCTCGAGGACATGGATTCGCTGCCCTTCGTCACCGACGTCTACAAGCGCGACCTGCGTATCGAGGACTATTTCATCGGCTACCTCAAGCACCCGTATGTGAGCCTCTACACCGGCCGTGGGTGCAAGAGCCGCTGCACCTTCTGCCTCTGGCCGCAGACCGTGGGCGGCCACCGCTACCGCGTGCGCTCTGTCGAGCACGTGGCCGAGGAGGTGAAGCTCGTGCAGAAGCTGTTCCCGCAGATGCGCGAGCTGTTCTTCGACGACGACACCTTCACCGACAACCTGCCGCGCGCCGAGGCGATCGCGCGCGAACTCGGCAAGCTCGGCGTCACCTGGTCGTGCAACGCCAAGGCCAACGTGCCGCGCGAGACGCTGAAGGTGCTGCGCGACAACGGCCTGCGGCTGCTGCTCGTCGGCTACGAGAGCGGCAACCAGCAGATCCTGCACAACATCAAGAAGGGCATGCGCATCGAGGTCGCGAAGAAGTTCACCCGCGACTGCCACGACCTCGGCATCAAGATCCACGGCACCTTCATCCTCGGCCTGCCGGGCGAGACCAAGGACACGATCCGGGAAACCATCCGCTTCGCCAAGGAAATAAACCCGCACACGCTGCAGGTCTCGCTCGCAGCCCCTTATCCCGGAACGTTCCTGCACGCGCAGGCGGTGGAGAACGGCTGGCTCGACGCGTCGCACGCGGAGCTGATCGACGACCACGGCGTGCAGATTGCGCCGCTGCATTACCCGCACCTCTCCCACACCGAAATCTTCGACAGCGTCGAGACCTTCTACCGCCAGTTCTACCTGCGCGTGCCGAAGATCGCGGAGATCGTGGGCGAGATGGTCACGAGTCCGCAGATGATGAAGCGCCGCCTGCGCGAGGGCGTCGAGTTCTTCCAGTTCCTGCGCGAGCGCAAGCAGGCGGCCTGACGCCGCTCACCGCTGCGGCGCAGGTTCCTCCGGCATCGCGGCGATGCCGCGGCGCGCGAGCCACCGCCCGAGGCCGGGGCTCGCGGTCAGCACCGCGAACGGGATCGCTAGGGGCAGCCCGGCGATGAAGGGTGCCACCAGCGCCGCGCTCCATCCCGCCCGCAGGAACCCCGCCCAGAGCAGCACGCCGAGCAGCGTGTGCGGCAGGAAGCGCAACGTCGCCTCGGCGATGCCCACGCGGACTGGGTCGCGACGCGGCGACGCCCAGCCGCGCCCGCCGGCGAGCATCGCCAGCATGCCGGAAACCGGCTCGATCGCCCCGAGCAGCAGCGCGAACACGGTCTCGACCGCGATGGAGCGCCACAATGCTGACGCGCCCCCGTAACGCGCGAGCGCCTTTGGCCGCAGCAGCAGTTCCGCATAGCCCAACACCTTCGGCGCGTGGACGGTGAGCGCCCAGGCATAGAGCAGGCCGACGGCACCGGGCGCCGATGCACCGCGCCACGTGAGCCAGGCCGCCAGGCATGCGATCAGGACGTAAATCGGTGCGCCGACGAAGGGCAGCATCGCCTGCAGCAGCTGCCACCGTCCCATCGGCAACAGGCCAGGCCCCGGGATCAGGCTTCGGTACGGCCAGGTGCCGCGCTGCCGCCACGCCTCCCGCCGCTCGAACGCCACGAGGTTGGGCGGGCTCGCCTCGTAGGCGCCGCGCGAATCCGGCCAGACCATCACCCCCCAGTGCGCCGCCCGCACCAGCGCTGCCTCGACGAGGGCATGGGCAAGGATCGGAGAGCCGTCCGCCGGTGCCCGCAGCCGCGCGTGCTCGCGCAGCGGCGCGATGCGCAGCGCCGCGTGGTGTCCCCAGCACGGCCCGGCATCGCCCTGCCACCAGGCCTCGCCGGTCGCCCAGACCCGCCCGCGCGCGCGCTCACCGAACTGCAGCAGCCGCGCGAACGGGAGTTCCGCCGGCGTCCCCACCGCCAGGTGCTGCACGATGGCAAGGTCCCGCCGCGCCTGCAGGATGCGCACGAGGCGCAGGACCGCCTCCGCCGCGATGACGGAATCGGCATCAAGCGCGACCGCGAACTCGAAACCCTCCAGCCGGTCGAGAAACGCGAGGATGCCGCACGCCATGTCGCCACCAGCCTCGCGCCTGCGGTAGCCGATGCGCGGATGCGCCGCGACGGCAAGCCGCTCCGCCTCCACCGCAGGACCGGCCGGCGTGTCGGAGAGGACGAACGCCGCGAACCGGTCGCCCCAGCGTGTCGCATCCAGGCCGGCAAGCAGGCGTTCCAGGTTCTCCAGGATCGGCGCCAGCGCTTCCCCGCGCACCGTCACCAGGATCGCCGTCGGCGTCGTCACGCTGTCCTCATCCGACCACAGGCCGGGCAGCACGGCGGCGGGCGGATCGCGCGCCAGCATGCGCACCAGGAAGCCCGCGGCACCGTTGGCGGCGGAAAGCCCGAGCCAGGGCGCCACCGCGATGCCGCACGCCATCAGCGCCAGCGTCGCCGGTCCCCAGCCGACGGCCGCGAGGACG
>JAJYFW010000273.1 GCA_021785335.1 Pseudomonadota bacterium | reverse complement strand
TTCCGATCTCGAGTTCCTTGTTGTCGATGTTGCCGCCATGGGCGCGCGGCTGGACCGTCGAGATCGTGCCCCAGGCCGCGGGCGGCGCCAGGCCCATCACGCCGAAGAACGGTGCGAGTTGCAGTTCCACCCCGTAGGGCAGGCGGCAGGTGCGCCGCGCCCGGTCCACCGGGATATGGCTCATGAAGCGCTCGGGGAAATCCTCGGGCAGCGTCCCCGCGAGCGGGCGGAAGCCACAGTAACCCCAGTCGGCGCCAAGCTCGATCGCCTCGATGCGGATCTCCAGCGCATCGCCCGGCTCCGCCCCCGCGACCGCGATCGGCCCGGTGACGATGTGCCCGCCCATGCGCGGCAGGTTGGCGGCGTGGATCGCGGCCAGTGCCGGCGGGACTGCCATGCCGGAGCCGGGCGGCGGCATCACCTCCGGCGAGCCGGAAACGCATTCCACCGTGACGGTATCGCCCGGGGCAACGGTGAGCACCGGCTTGTAGGCGGCGTCGAAGCTGCCCCAGCGGACGGTCTCGGGGGTCGCGGCAAGCGTATGCTTCATGCTGGCTCCGGCAGGTTTGAGACACGGTGGCGCGCGCCAGGCCCCGTCCGTGCGAAACGGGCGGGCGGAGCCCAGGCGCAATCGCTGCCTCTTAGCCGTGGTGGGCCGGGGTTGTCGCCTGCGTTTCGGTCTTCTGGGTTCCGGGCGCCTGGGTTCCGGGCGCCTGCGTTCCGGGCGGCTGCGTTCCGGGCGGCTCCTTGGCATCGGCGATGGGCGCCGCCGGCTTGTTGGCCGAGGCCTCCATCGAGGCGTCGTCTTCCTCCGCCATGTTCTTCTTGAACGCCTTGATGCCCTTGGCGAAGTCACCCATCAGGTTGCTGACCTTCCCGCCGCCGAACAGCAGCATCACGACCAGCAGCACCACCATCCAGTGCCAGATGCTGAACGAACCCATCCTATCCTCCTAGCAGGGGAGCAGTCCCCTTGGCCGCGTCACATGGACTGGCCCCGCGTCCGATGCAAGCCATGTTTCGATTCCGCGACGACCGGGGCCCGCCGGGCCGTGCCCGCCGCCGGATTTCAGCCGCCGGCGAGGAGGCGTGCCCGCGGCGGCGGGCGGCCCACCGTGATCATGCCGAGCCGTGCCGCGGGCCGCAGCGCGCGCACCAGTTCCGCGTGCGTCGCCGGGCTCGGGGGCAGAATGAAGCCATGGGCGCGGTAGGTGGTGATGCCCATGCTGCGCGCGGGCGGCCACCACACCCGCACCCGCGTCCAGTCGTTGTCCGCCGAGACATCGACGACGAGTTGGTCCCGGTCCACCACCCCCGGCTCCCAGTTCGCCTGCATCACGTCGATGTGGCGCGCGTCGATCAGGCGGGAGACGACGGCGACATGCCCGTCCGGCAGCCGGGCCTGCCGGCCCATCACCAAAACCGCGCCGATTTCCGGCACATGGCCGCGGCGATAGCGGCCCGCGGCCTTGCGCCACCAGGTTCCGGCGTCGCCGTAGAGCGCGATGCCGGAAAGCTGGTTGGCGAAGGGCGCGCATTGCAGTCCGGGGTGGTAGCTCTCGCCGGCGACGAAGGGACCGGTCGAAAGGCCGGGGCCGGAGGCGCAGGCCGCCAGCAGCGCGGGCAGGGCCAGCAAGGCAAGCCGTAACAACAACCTACGAAGCATGGCTGGGCACTCATATCAGAACCGGTCGGCAACACTCCAGAAAAACAATCCCGAGGAGCCAGCGGCAAGCCCTTGTCATTTGCCGCATCGATCGCAGGTCATGGCGCGGCCCAAGGTGGGGTCATGCGTGATGAGCGTAGCGGCTTCGCGTCGGCATACGTGACGAAGGCGCGGCAATTCACGCTGTAATCACGGTGGGCGCCTAGACAGGGCATGAGGCCGCTGGACGGCTTCAGGACTCCCTCCCAATCCGCGGCACCCCGCCCCCCGGGGTTGTTGGCCGCGGCACCTAGGGGGCGGCGCCATCCATTCATTCGGCGCCGCCCCTCTTTTTGGGCACCAGCAGGGCGGCGAGCAGCCCGGCGGCGGCGCCCAGCGCGAACAGCGGCCGGTGCGACCCGGTGGCGGCGAGCAGCGCCGCGAGCGCGAAGCCCGTCGCCGTCTGCGCCGCTCCCCAGGCGGCGGTGCCGAGCCGCCAGATCGCCGGCGCCCGATCCCCGGCCAGTTCCCGGCCCGCGGGGATCATCAGCGTCGTGGCACCCAGCGCGCCGCTGCCGGCGAGCAGCGTGGAGAGCGCCAGCACCGGCACGGCGGGCAGCAGCACCGGCAGCAGCGCCGCGAGCCCCTGCAACGCGACACTCAGGCGATAGGCGGCGACAGTGCCGAGGCGGATCGCCAGCGCCGAGAACAGGCCCGGCCCCAGGATCGCGGCCAGCCCGAAGCCGAGCCAGGCGAGCGAGCCCGCGCGCACGCCCCAGCCGAGGCCGCGGGCGATGAAATCCGGCCAGAACAGCATGTGCGGCGTGATCGCGACGGCGGAGACGGCGTAGGACAGGATCAGCCGCCACGCGGCGCGCGGCAGCCGCGGCAGTCCTGGGTCGGCCGGCGCCGCCACGTCCGGCACGTGCCGCCACGCCAGCAGGGCGAGCGCCGAGGCGGTCGCCGCCAGCACCAGCCAGGTGGCCGCGACACCCCACGGCAGCAGCAGCGGCACGATGGCGGCGCCGATCGCGATGCCGCTGCCCACCCCCGCGAACATCACGCCGCCGGCCCGCGGCCGTTGCGCCGCCGGCACCGAGACCTGCACCGCGGGGCCGGCCAGCACCATGAGCGTGCCGCCCGCGATGCCCGCGAGCGTGCGCCAGGGCAGCAGCCACAGCAGGCCCCCGTCATGGGCGCAGAGCAGGAAGCAGAACGCGGCGACCGCCATCGCCCCGCGCAGCGCCCGCCGCACGCCGAGCAGCCGTCCCGTCCAGCCGGCCGCGAGCGCGCCCGCCAGGTAGCCCGCGAAATTGGCGCCGCCGAGCGCGCCGGCGGCGCCCGGCGTGAGCCAGTGCGCCGCCACCATCACCGGCAGCAGCGGCGAATAGGCGAAGCGCTGCAGGCCGACGCCCAGCAGGGTCGCGCAGAGCCCCGCCAGGACAGGCCCCCCCAGGACAGGGCCGGTCAACCCGCGCCTCACCACAACCCCCAGACCGCCCAGGTCGCGGCGGTGCCGAGAAAGATACCGACGGCGAGGTTGCGCGTGGCCGCCATGGCGCCGACCGTCACCACGGCGCCGACCCAGGACGGCAGCCCGCCATGCACCAGCGCCGGCGTGACGTAGCTCATGAAGATCCCGCCCGGGATGTAGGTGAGCACGGCGCGCAGGAACGGCGTCGGGCGGATGCGCGTGAACACCAGGTAGCCGCCGGCGCGGCAGCCATAGGTCGCGAGCGCCATGGCGGCGATCGCGGCAAGCGTCGCGGGCGAGAGGCTCATGCGCGCATCCGGTCGCGGACCGCGCCGGCCAGGCTGCCGGCGATGGCGCCCGCCACGATGTACCAGCTCGTGTGCGGCAGCAGCCGCGAGACCGCCAGCGCCACGCCGCCGGCAACCGCCCAGGGCAGCACGTCCCGCCTGCCGCGCCAGAGCGTGACCAGCATGCAGATGAACACCGCCAGCGCCGCGAAGAAGATCGGATGGCCGGGCGCCGGCCGCAGCCCCGCGCCGAGGACGCGGCCGAGCATGGAGGTCACGATCCAGCCTGCCAGCATCGGCACGCCCATGCCCGCGAGCAGCGCCGCGTCGCGCTCGCCCTCGTTCATCGCGCGCACCGAGAGCGCCCAGTTCTGGTCGACCATCACGAACAGGCTGCCCCACAGCCGCCAGCCGCGCAGCCTGTCGAGCCAGGGCGCGAGCACCGGGCCCATCAGCGCGAGGCGCAGGTTGACGACCATCGCCGCGAACCCGGCGGCGAGCGGGGAGGCGGGGTGCGTCCAGGTGGCCATCGCCACGAGCTCCGCCGAGCCGGCGTAGACGAACACGCTCATCAGCAGGGTTTCGAGGTAGGACAGCCCCACGCCCTGCGCCACGATGCCGCAGACGACGCCGAACGGCGCGGTGCCGATGAGCAGCGGCAGGGACAGGCGCACGCCGCGGCGGAACCCCGCCCAGGTGAACGTGACCGGCTGGCTCACGCGCGCTGGCTCACGCGTGTCTGGCGGCCAGCAG
>JAJYFW010000272.1 GCA_021785335.1 Pseudomonadota bacterium | reverse complement strand
AGTACTTCAGCGACCAGGTGATCGGCGGGCGCGGCAGTTTCGCGCTCGAGGCGGACGGGGTGGCGAGCTTCGCCGACGCGATGCGGCGCAAGCTGCGCCAGGAAATCGCCTCGCGCTGAAGGGGGGCGCTGAAGGGGGGGCGCTGAAGGGGGACGGCGCTGAACGGCTGGCCTGCGGCCGCGGGGGTTGAGGCGCCGCCGCCCCGCGCGCAGGATCGCCGCCTTTCCTGGAGGAGAATTCGGCATGGAAATGCGCAATCTCGGTGCGAGCGGCCTGCGTGTGTCGGCGATCGGGCTCGGCTGCAACAATTTCGGCGCCCGCATCGATCTCGCCGCGACGCGCGCGGTGATCCACGAAGCGGTCGATGCCGGCATCACGCTGTTCGACACGGCGGATGTCTATGGCGAGCGCGGCGGCTCGGAGACCGCGATGGGCCAGGTGATCGACGCCTCGATGCGCAAGCGTATCGTCCTCGCGACCAAGTTCGGCCTGGCGATGCAGGACGGCGGCGAACATCAGGGCGGGTCGCGCGCGTGGATCATGCGCGCGGTGGAGGACAGCCTCTCGCGCCTCAAGACGGACTGGATCGACCTCTACCAGCTGCACACGCCCGATCCGCGCACGCCGATCGCCGAGACGCTGCGCGCGCTCGACGACCTCGTGCGCGCCGGCAAGGTTCGCTATGTCGGCGTCTCCAACATGCCGGCCTGGCAGGTGGTGGAGGCGAACGCGATCGCGCGGCAGATGGGGCTCACGTCCTTCGTTTCCTGCCAGGACGAGTATTCGCTGCTGGTGCGCAAGGCGGAGGCGGAGCTGATGCCGATGATGCGCGCGCAGGGGCTCGGGCTGCTGCCCTATTTCCCGCTCGCCTCGGGGCTGCTCAGCGGCAAGTACCGCCGCAACGCGCCGATGCCGGAAGGGGCCAGGCTGACCAAGACGCAGCGCCTGGCGGACCGCTACCTTACCGAAACGAACTGGAAGCGCTCGGAGAAGCTTGCCGAGTATGCGGAGGCGCATGGCCATACGCTGCTCGACCTCGCCTTCGCCTGGCTGCTCGCCAAGGCGCCGGTCGCGAGCGTGATTGCCGGGGCGACGAAGCCGGAGCAGATCCGCCAGAATGTCGCCGCCGGTGGCTGGGTGCTCGATGCAGCCGCGGTCGCGGAGATCGAGGCGATCGTCTGAAGCCGGGTTCGGGAGGGCCGTGGCCCTCCCGAAAGCCCGCCTACTTCCCGCGCGGCTTCTTCGCGGGCTTGTTGCTGGCCGCGGCGGCGGCGGTGAGCAGGCGCTTGAGTTCCGCGAGCAGCGCCTCGCCCTTGCGCGTGCGGGTGACCAGCACGCTGCGGCGATCGGCGGGGTCGGCGGCGCGCTTGGCGAAGCCGAGATCGGTAAGGCGGTCGAGCGAGCGCGTGATCGCGGGTTTCGAGACATCGAGCCGCGCCGCGAGACCGCGTACCGTGTGCGGCCCGTCCTCCAGGTAGCAGATCAGGAAGACCACAAGCTGACGAGCCGAAAGATCGGGTCCCTCGCGGCGCACCATGCCCAGGATCGCGTCGCGGAGCACGCCCGGCAGTTTGTCGGGCAGAACGGCGTTGGCCATCAGCGTCTCCTTTTGGGATCGGTTCCGTGAGATCAGTTTCGAGCAATGTATCAGATTTCGTCCCGAAAACGAAAGGGCATCGTTACATCTTTCGATCAAAATTGTTTTGATGCGATGACGAATCTGCCAAGTGGAAGCCGTAATGGTATGATTCTGCGACAAACCCACATCGATGAAATGTGTGGCCGCGAAACGCCTTAAAGCCGGTTATCGGGCCTCGGGCGGACCTCTTCGCGCGGTTGCTCTGGAGTCCCGCGCGGCGCTGGGCCATCCTCGCGCCATGCCGCCGCCACCCTCCTCCCCAACCCCCGAACCCGGCCCGTTGCCGGCCGCAGCTCCGCTTCCCGGCCCCCCGCCTGCCGGCCCGCCGCTTGCTGGGCTGGATACGCCGCGGGCCGAGATCCTGGCCCTGCACGAGGCGGCGGGGCAGCTCATCGCCTCGCCCGCCGACGCGGCGCTGCGCGCGGCCTATTTCTCGGCGCTGGCGCGTTTCGGGGCCTCGCGCACCGGGCTCGGCCACGCGCTGCTGCCGGAGCTTGGCCATCCGCTCGCCTTCCGCTGCGCGACGCCGGACCTCGCCGCCATCGCGCGCTGTTTCCGCGACGGGTTCGCGTCCTTCCCGCTGCGCTGCGAGCCGCGCCGGATCCTGGTGCTCGGCGCCGGCGGCGGCTACCTGACGGTGGCGCTGGCCCGCCGCTTCCCCGAGGCACAGCTCGCGGCCGTGGAGCCGCTGGCGCCGCTGCTGCGCGTGCTGCTGCAGAACACCGCGCCCTATCCGCGCATCCGCGTCGTGCCGGCCGCGGTGTGGCATTCGGCCTCGCGCGTCGGGCCCATGCGCGAGGACGCCGCGGGCTGGTCGGCGCGGTTCACCGACCGGCTGCCGCTCGAGGCGCGGCGGCTGCGCGCCCATACCGTCGCCTCGCTGCTCGACATGGTGGGCTGGGCGGGGGCCGACCTCGTCGTCGCGGATTTCCATGGCGCCGCCGAGACGCTGCTCGCCGCCCCCGGGCCGTCCTGGGTGGCCGGGCTCGATGCGCTCGCCATCGTCCGCCACGCGGAGCCGTTCGGCGAGCAGCCGGCGGTGCTCGATCCCGCGCTGCTGGAGAGTGGTCCGTTCGGGGAAGCGGCGTTCAGGGTCACGACCCACAGCATCGAGCGCCATGCCCCGATCGATGTCGCCGAGCGCCTGGCGCCGCGCCACCTGCCGGTTCCGGGCCCGCGCCGGCTCGCGCTGATCCAGGAGGAGCCGGGAGTAGCGCCGCTGGCGCTGGAGGGCGTGCTGCGCGAGCCCTGGGGGTTCTTCCTCACCGGGGAGGGCGGGTTCCAGCTGCACGCGCCGCCGCCGGGCGGCATGGCGCGGGCGGTCTTTCCCCGCACGCTCGCGGGCCAGACGCGGCTGGAGACCGGGCTCGCGCATGCCGGGCCGGCCGGCGAGAGGATCCGCTTCACGGCGAGCCTGGAGACCGAGGCGGGCGAGACCGTCGCCACCGAGACGCGCATCCTCGCCCCCGGCGGCAGCGCCCGGCTGGTGCTCGGCTTCCCGCCGGCGCAGGGCCCGCACCGCGCGGTGCTGGCGACCGCCATGGAGGAGGGGGCGGCCAGCAACGCCTACGCCTGGGGACGGTTCCTCGGGCCCGTGCTGGCCTGAGGCTCGCCGCTAAATGCCGTGGGCGCGGTTGTAGTCGAGCTGCGCCTTGGTCAGGCGGAAGCCGACATAGATGTGGTAGCCCGCCGCGGACTGGTCGGCGCCCACCGGAAAGCGGAAGTGGATGGGCTCGCCCACCAGCGTCATCTGGTCCGCGTTCGGCGGGAAGACGCCCTTCACGACGAAATCCTTCTCGTCGAGGATGGTCTTGCCCTGCGCCGCCGCGACGAAATAGTGCAGCTGCACGTCGGGGCCGGTCGCCGCCGGGCCGCGCTCCACGGTGAACTGCACCCGCAGCTGCGCCCCCACCGCGCGCGCGGACGCGAAGTTGCAGCTGGCCGGCACCGCCTCGATGCGTGCCGCCAGCACCAGGTCGCGGATGTCGCGCTGGTTCGCCTTGCCCGCGACCTGCACCAGGGTGGAGGCGTTCTTGATCATCGAGAGCTGCGGGCACGCGGGGGGAAACCCGGTCGGCGTGCAGCCGGCGAGCGCCATGGCCGCGAGCGCGCCGGCCGCCCATCCTCGTGCGCGCCGCCGTGCCGTGCGTGCCATCCCCGTGTCGTCGCCGTGCCGCGCCATGAGCCCTCCGCCGTGATCGCCGTCAGCTGTTGCGTCTCCATGCCGTGCATTGCCGGCCAGGGGAAGGGCTTCTATGTCTGGCCGCGTCCTTGTCTGCCGTCTGCGTCACGCCGTCCCGGGCGCGGCCGATCCGCCGCGGGCCGGGGCGCGACCACGCCGGAGCCGCCACGCCCGATGCCAGCCGATACCGCCCGCGCCCCCGACCCTCACCCGATCCCGGCACTGCCGCGGCTGCGCGTGCTGCTGGCGGCGCCGCGCGGCTTCTGCGCCGGGGTGGACCGCGCCGTGCGGGTCGTGGAGGAGGCGCTGAAATGCCACGGCGCGCCGGTCTATGTGCGCCACGAGATC
>JAJYFW010000271.1 GCA_021785335.1 Pseudomonadota bacterium | reverse complement strand
CGTTAGGCATCTGGCAGATTATCCATGTCGTTGCTCCAACAAAACGGGCTTTCCGTCCGCCCCCAAAACATATCCGCAGCCCAGCCGCCGCGCCTCCGCGGGCGCGTCCGCGACGGGCGCGAGCCCTGCCACCGTCGCGAACCCCGCGGCCCGCTGTGCCGCGCCATCCATCCCGTGCGGTACGTAGAGCCGTGCCCTCGCCGCCCGCGCCGGCGCCGCCCGCAACACGGAATCCGGATACAGCGTGATTCCCGTCGCCGGCTCCGCCTCTCCGCACAGATACCGCCCGCCGCGACCAAGCTCCTCCACGCGCCCCGGCGCGTAGATCGTGACACTCACGCCAGTGTGATAGCGCAGCCCGCGGAACTCGACGGGATCGACCGTCAGCACCAGCCCCGGCGCCCGCGCCTCGATCGCCGCCACCGTCGCCGCCAGCCGGTCCGCGTGCTCGCGCGCCCGCGTGGTCAGCGGCGCCGCGGCGAGCGCCGCCAGCGCCCGCGCCGCGGGCCCCGCCGCCAGCAGCAACTCCGTCAGCGTCCCCGCGAGCCGCCCCGCATGCCGCGCCACGGCCGCGGCGTCCTTCCGGTCCAGCGCCCGCGCCAGCGCCGTGCTCGAAACTCCCGACTCCTCCAGCAGCGCCGGGATCAGCGGCGGATGCGTGAGGTCGAAGCTCGTCCGCGTCACCCCGAGCGAAGCCAGCGCCTCGGCCGCCACCGCCACCACCTCGGCATCGGCCTCCGGCGAATCCGCCCCGATCAGCTCGATCCCCGCCTGCGCGATCTGCCGCTCCGGCTCGCGCGCGTCCGAACCCTGGCGCAGGCACTGCCCGGCATAGGAAAGCCGCAGCGGCCTCGCGGCGCCCGCGAGCCTGGTGGTCGCGATCCGCGCCACCTGCGGCGTCATGTCCGCCCGCACGCCCATCATCCGCCGCGTGTCGGGGTCGAGCAGGCGGAATGTCTGCTCCGCCATCGCAGCACCCGCGCCGGCGAACAGCGTGTCCTCGAACTCCAGCAGCGGCGGCTTCACGCGCTGATACCCGTGCGCGGAAAATGCCGCCATCAGCGCCTCGACGGCGCCGGCCTCGGTCTCCGCCTCGGGCGGAAGCAGGTCGCGCAGCCCCGCCGGCAGCAGCGCGGGATGCGGTTTGTCGCCAGTCGCGTCTTCGGGGGTCACGCCATCGGTCCGGTAGTGGCGCGCGGCTTTAGCATCCGGACGCCAGGAGGCCAACGGAGATGGGGCCAACGTATGGACGCAACCGCCCCGAGCCGGCATCGTGGCCTGAAACCCGCGCAACGAGCCAACGGAACGACCATGCCCGACGAACCGAAACCCGCCGAGAAACCCGCCGAAAAGCCTGCCGAGCCCCCCGCCCGCTTCGAAACCACGCACGAGGGCACCTTTGCCGGCTCCACCATCGCCTACCGCTGCGTCGCCGCCGAGCTCGACGTGCCGGACGCCGAGGGAAAGCCCCGCGCCCGCATCTTCTCCTTCTCCTACCTCGCCGAGCCAGCGGACGCCCGCCGCCCCGTCATCTTCGCCTTCAACGGCGGCCCCGGCTCCGCCAGCCTCTGGCTGCACATGGGCGTGCTCGGCCCCCGCCGCGTCGTCTGCCCCTCGGACGGCTCGCCCGCCGGCAGCGGCCCCTACGACGTGGTGGACAACGAGCTCTGCCCGCTGGAACGCGCCGACATCGTCTTCATCGACCCGCCCGGCACCGGCTATTCCGCCATGGCCGGCACCTTCAAGCCGGAGGACGGCTGGGGCCTGGAGCAGGATTCCGAGATCGTCGCCGGCTTCATCAAGACCTGGCTCACCGCGCACAAGCGCTGGTCCTCGCCCCGCTACCTGGTCGGCGAAAGCTACGGCACCACGCGCGCGGTCGCCGTCGCGGGCAAGCTCGCGGGCGGCCTCGCGGGCGTGGCCCTCAACGGCATCGGCCTCGTCTCCGCCATCCTGGATTTCCACACCGCCCGCTTCCAGGCCGGCAACCCGCTGCCGGACGCGAGCTACCTGCCCACCTACACGGCAACCGCGCTGCACCACGGCCTGATCCAGGCGCCCGACGGCCGCGACAAGCTCCTCGCCGAGTCCCGCCGCTTCGCCATGATGGAATACCTGCCGGCCCTCGTCGCCGGGAGCCGCCTCGCCCCCGCCGAGACCGCCCGCGTGGCGAAGCGTCTCTCCCAACTCACCGGCCTCTCCGAATCCTGGCTCACGCGCGCCCACCTGCGGATCGAGCCGGGCCGCTACCGCAAGGAGTTGCTGAGGTCGCGCGGCCTCACCGTCGGCCGTTTCGACAGCCGCTACACCGGCCGCGACTACGACGAGGCCGGCGAACTGCCGGACGCCGACCCCTCCTCCTACGGCATGGACAGCGCCTTCGTCTCCACCGCGAACGACCATATCGGCCGCGTGCTCGGCGTTGACTGGCAACGCCCCTACACCGTCTTCAACCGCAAGGCGCTGGAGAACTGGGACTGGCTCGGCCCGAAGAAGGAGGGGGTCATGCGCTGGCCCGGCTACGTCAACGTGGCACCCACGCTCGGCCAGGTCCTGCGCGAGAACCCGGCGCTGCGCGTCTGGATCGCCAACGGCATCTTCGACCTCGCCACCCCGTTCCACGCCGTGGAGAACACCATCGCCGGCAACGGCATCGAGACCGCGCGCGTCCGCATGACCTATTACGACGCCGGACACATGATGTACCTGCACGCCCCCTCGCTCGCCGCGCTCGGCGCCGACCTCAGGGAACTCGTGCACCCCGCCGCGTGAGGCGCCGGGGCCCGACGCAAACCGCGGGCTGGCGCCGCCCGGACCCCCGCCCCATCTCGCATCCATCACCCACGGAGGACCGCATGGCCGCGCACACCATCAAACCCCTCGTCACCGCCACCGCCCTCAACACCGGCGGCCGCAACGGCCACTCCGAGACCACCGACGGCTCGGTCAGCGTCAACCTCTCGGTGCGCAAGGAAATGGGCGGGCCCGGCCTGCCCGACACCACCACGCCGGAGCACCTCTTCGCGGCCGGCTACGCCGCCTGCTTCGGCGGCGCGCTGGAGTTCGTCGCCGGCCAGCACAAGAAGAACGTCGCCGGCAGCTCCGTCACCTGCTCCGTCGCGGTCGGGCCCCGCGAGGGCGGCGGCTTCGGCATCGCCGTCCGCCTGCTCGCGAAAATCCCCACCCTGCCGAAATCCGAGGCCGCGGCGCTGGTCACCGAGGCGCACGAGAAGATCTGCCCCTACAGCCACGCCACCCGCGGCAACATCGACCTCACCCTGGAGGTCGAAGGCGCCTGACGCGCCGGTTGAAACATCGATCATGATGCATTAAGCGTGATGATCGAATGTCAGGCCAGCAAAAAGCCGAAACGCGCCCCGCCCTGCTCCTCGCCCTCGCGCGCGGCTTCGCAGGGCGCTGTCCGAACTGCGGCGAGGGCAGACTGTTTCGCGCCTACCTGAAACAGGTCGAGCGTTGCGCGCGCTGCAACGAAAATTATTCCGATATCGAATCGGACGACGCCGCCCCCTGGTTCACGATGCTCATCGTCGGCGTCCTCGCCGCGCCTTTGTATTTTCTCTTCCAGGGCTTTTTCGCATCATACTTCATCGCGGCGATGGTCTGCTTCCTCCTCGCCCTCACCGCCCTGTCCCTGCTTCTCCTGCCCCGGATCAAGGGAAGCCTGATCGCCGCCTTCTGGTATTCCCGCCGCGCCCCGCATCGGATGTCGTGAGATAGACCGCCTGATCGCGCCACCCGGCGACCCGCCGGCCCGCCCCCCGCTCACCGCCCCGCCTGCGCGAACGGTCCGTCAGAAGTTCAGCGTCGTCGCCTGCACCACCAGCGGCAGCGTGCGCACCATCGCCAGCACCTCCTCCGGCACCGGCTCGTCGACCGCGACCATGCAGATCGCATCGCCCCCCGCCTCGGCGCGCCCGAGATGGAACGTCGCGATGTTGATCCCCGCCCCCGCCAGCGTCGCCCCGAACCGCCCGATGAACCCCGGCTTGTCCCGGTTGGTCACGTAGAGCATGTGCCGCGCGAAATCGGCCTCGACCGGGATCCCCTTGATCTCGACAATCCGCGGCTTCGTCCCCGCGAACAGCGTGCCGGCGACGCTGCGCGACTGCCTGTCGGTGGTGATCACCACCCGCACCAGCGTCTGATACTCGCTG
>JAJYFW010000270.1:1897-4182 GCA_021785335.1 Pseudomonadota bacterium | reverse complement strand
GCGATCGTCTACCGGCCGACCGTGCTGCTGCTCGACGAGCCGCTGTCCAATCTCGACACGGCGCTGCGCGAGGAGATGCGGCTCGAGATCGGCGAGGTCACGCACCGGCTCGGCATAACCGCGATCTATGTCACCCACGATCAGCGCGAGGCGCTGGCGCTGTCCGACGAGATCGCGGTGATGCGCGCCGGGCGCATCGTGCAGGTGGGCACGCCGACGGACATCCATCGCCGGCCGGCCAACGCCTTCGTCGCGGGCTTCCTCGGCTATGCCAATGCATTGCCGCTTACGGTCGCGGGGGGTGTGGGGCGTCTCGCAGACGGCACCGCGGTCGCGCTGCCGGGCGGGGCGCCGGAGGGCGCGGCCGTTGCGTTCATGCATGCGAGCGATGTGGTGCTGAGCGCGGCGGGGAGTGATGCCGCGGGCCTGGCGTGCGAGGTCACCGAACTCGCGTTCATGGGCGAGCGAATGGAAATCGCATTGCGCCATGTCTCGGGGCTGCGGCTCAAGGCAGCCGCGCCGGTCGGCGGCAGCGTGTTCGCGCGCGGCGACCGCGTGACCGCTGCGTTGCCGCCCGAGCGCCTGGTCGTCGTCCCGCCGTAGCGCGATCAGCCCGGCAGGACGGCCACGGCCTCGACCTCGAACATCATGCCGGGCATGGCCAGCGCCGCGACGCCGAGCGCGGTGGAGGCGGGCGGCGGCAGGGCGGCGAGATGGCCGTCGCGGACCTCCCGGTAGATGCCGATCTGGCTCGCGATATCGGTCATGAACACCGTCATTTTCGTGACGTTCTCAAAACCACAGCCGGCCGCGGCCAGGGCGGCCGCGAGATTGGCGAAGGCCTGCTCCACCTGGCCGCGGAAATCCGCCGCGAGCCTGCCGTCCGGCGCGACACCGACCTGGCCGGAGACGAAGGTGATGCGCGCCGGCGCGGTGGCCGTGACGACATGGGTGTAGCCGCGCGGCGTGTGCATGCCGGCGGGATTGAGGTGGCGGAGCATGTCGGTTTCGGGCATGGGGTGTTCCTGCCTCCTGGGCATCCGCGTTGTGCGGGCGGCGAGACGCGCCAGCATTGGGCGCCTATAGCACGGAACCGCCGCCGCCGACCTGGCGCCAGACCTGGCCGGGGCGGAAGGCCTCGAACCCGGTGATGCCCTCGCGGGCGCAGGCGTCGGCGAGGCGCTGCGCGGGTTCCTCGATGGGTTCGTCTGTCAGGTGGAACGTGCCCCAGTGGTGGCCGATGCCGTGGCGCGCGCCGAGCAGGCGGAAGGCGGCGACGGCTTCGTCGGGGTCCATGTGCTGCGGGTGCATGAACCAGCGTGGCTCGTAGGCGCCGATGGGCAGCGCCGCCAGCAGCGGCTCGCCGAGGCGCTGGCGCAGTTCGGCGAAGAGGGCGCCGTCGTGGAAACCGGTGTCGCCGATGTGCAGGATCAGGCCAGCGGGCGTTTCGATCGCGTAACCGCACCAGAGGGCGCGGTTGCGGTCCCACGGGGTGCGGGCGGACCAGTGGTGGCAGGGCAAAGCATGGGCGCGGACGCCGGGGGCGATTTCCACCACGTCGCCCCAGTCGACCTCGGTTGCGCCGCCGGGAATGGCGCGCGCGTTGCCCAAGGGGGCGATAATCTTTGGCGCCATGATCTTCGGGGCGACGACCTGGCTGGGGCGCAGAAGGCGCAGCGTCGCATGGTCGAGATGGTCGTAATGGCCGTGGGTGACGAGGACGGCGTCGAGCGGCGGGAGGTCGGCGAGGTCGACCCCGGGCTCGTTGCGGCGGAGGGGGCCAGCGAAGCGGAAGGGGCTGGCGCGGCGGCTCCACACGGGGTCCACGAGGATGTTGGCGCCGGCGACCTGGTAGAGGAGGGTCGCGTGGCCGATGAGGGTGGCGCGAAGGGACTCGCTTCTTGCAGGCGGGCGGTCGCGGAAGGGCGATGGGAACTCGTCGGGCCAGGCCGGGCGCTTCGCGAGGCGCCAGCGCAGCAGTTCGGCGCGCGAGCGGGTCGGGATGGGCCGCCACGGGTTGAAGAAGCGCATCCCGTCGGAATGGGCGGGCCAGGTCATGCGCCGGCCGGGCGTCAGCGCTGGTAGGGAGAGGGGAGGAGTTCCGCGATCGGCAGAACGAGGTCCGGGGCGACGATGACGCGGGCCCCGGGGTGGTGGTCGAGCAGCAGTTCACGGCAGCGGCCGCAGGGCGGCACGATGGCGGGCGGGCCCGGCGGCTCCTCCGGCTTCGGCTGGCGGACGGCGACGATGGTGTCCACCTCGCGCACGCCTTCCAGCAGGGCGCG
>JAJYFW010000270.1:0-1887 GCA_021785335.1 Pseudomonadota bacterium | reverse complement strand
CCGATGGCGACCGCCTCGGCGCAGGTCGCCATGCTGCCGACCGTGGTGCCGAGATGGATGCCGGTGACGAGGCGCCCGTCGCGGCCGCGCAGCGCGGCCGCGACGGTGTGCCAGAACGGACGGTAATGCTCCGCCAGGACCGCGCGGGCGGCCGCGATCAGCGCCTCGTCTTCCGGGCTGAGCACGCCGTGGGGCTACTCCGCGTCCTCGGTCTCCGGCTCGCCCATCATGGCCTCGGCGACGATGCCGGCCTGCTCGCGGATGCGGGATTCGATCTGGTTCGCGATCTCCGGGTGGTCGCGGAGGAACTGCTTGGCGTTCTCGCGGCCCTGGCCGATCCGCTGGCTGTCGAAGGAGAACCAGGCGCCGGATTTCTCGACCACGTTGGCCTTGACGCCGAGATCGACCAGCTCGCCGCTCTTGCTGATGCCTTCGCCGTACATGATGTCGAATTCGACCTGGCGGAACGGAGGCGCCACCTTGTTCTTCACCACCTTGACGCGGGTCTGGTTGCCGACGACCTCCTCGCGCTCCTTGATCTGGCCGATGCGGCGGATCTCCATGCGGACGGAAGCGTAGAATTTCAGTGCGTTGCCGCCCGTCGTTGTCTCGGGGTTACCAAACATCACGCCGATCTTGAGGCGGATCTGGTTGAGGAAGATGAGCAGCGTGTTGGAGCGGCTGACGGAGCCGGTGATCTTGCGCAGCGCCTGGCTCATGAGCCGCGCGTGCAGGCCGACATGGGAGTCGCCCATCTCGCCCTCGAGTTCCGCGCGGGGGACGAGGGCGGCAACGGAGTCGATCACCAGCACGTCGATCGCGCCGGAACGGACCAGGGTGTCGGCGATCTCGAGCGCCTGTTCGCCGGCGTCGGGCTGGGAGATCAGGAGGTTGTCCACGTCGACGCCGAGCTTGCGGGCGTAGCCGGGGTCGAGCGCGTGTTCGGCGTCGAGGAAGGCGCAGGTGCCGCCGCGCTTCTGCGCCTCCGCGATGGCGTGCAGAGCGAGGGTGGTTTTACCCGAAGATTCAGGGCCGTAGATCTCGACGATGCGCCCGCGCGGCAAGCCGCCGATGCCGAGCGCCATGTCGAGGCCGAGAGAGCCGGAGGGGATGACCTCGATCGCCTCCGTGGGCCGGGCGCCCATGCGCATGATCGAGCCCTTGCCGAAGGCACGCTCGATCTGGGCCATGGCGGCATCGAGCGCCTTGTTCTTTTCCATTCTCTACGTCTCCGCGCGAATCCGGTTGTCTCAGGTCCTGCCGGGGCACACTGCACGCGCAAAAAGCGGGAGACAATCGCGACTCGGCCGTTGGCGTTAACTTATCGTTCTTTTTTTGTTCTTGTCACGTGCATCTGTGGAAAAATCGCTCGCGGGCACCGTTCTGCCTGGTCAGGCGGCGAGTTCGCGCATGGCGGCGATGAGGTTGGCCTTGCCCTCGAAGCCGACGCCGGGGAGTTCCGGCATGACGATGTGGCCGCCCCTTACCTCGACGCTGTCGGGGAAGCCGCCATAAGGCTGGAAAAGGTCCGGGTAGTTCTCGTTGCCGCCGAGGCCGAGGCCGGCGGCGATGGCGAGCGACATCTGGTGGCCGCCGTGCGGGATGCAGCGGGAGAGGGACCAGCCGGCGGCCTTCACCACCTCCAGCGTGCGCTGGTATTCGACGAGGCCATAGGAGAGCGCGCAGTCGAACTGCAGCCAGTCGCGGTCCGGGCGCATGCCGCCATAGCGCAGGAGGTTGCGGGCGTCCTGATGGCTGAAGAGGTTCTCGCCGGTGGCCATCGGGCCCGGGTAGAAATCGGCGAGCGTGGCCTGCAGCGCGTAGTCGAGCGGGTCACCCGCTTCCTCGTACCAGAAGAGGGGGTAGGCGCGGAGCATTTCCGCGTAG
>JAJYFW010000269.1 GCA_021785335.1 Pseudomonadota bacterium | reverse complement strand
GCATCTCGTTGAAGCTGCCGGAGCTGTCCGCCGGCGAGGTCTGCGGCGCGAAGGTCGAAGACACCCCGAAATGATTGCAGGCATCGACGATCAGGCCATAGCTGCCGGCCCCCGCGTCGTTGTTCCAGCACCGGAGGTTGTACGCGGCGCTGGTCTCGGTGGCGATGAAATACGCGCAGGCGAGCGAGAACGTGCCGCTGATGTGGACATTCTGGATCGCATGGCAATCCGCCACCCGCGTCCCGATATTCCCGCCCGCGAGCCCCAGCGCCGGCGCGAACCCCGCTGCATTCGTGATGAACAGGTCCCGCAGCTTCAGGAAGCGCGTGTCGAAGAAGTCGAACACGATCCCGCCGTTGAAGTTGCCGGCAATCGTGCTCCCGCACCCGTCGATCACGATGCCGGGGGATTGCAGCCCCGTCGCGTCGATCGGCGAATCCACCGTGTAGGTATCAGCCGGAAGCACCACGCGCGCGCTCGCATTCGCGCCCAGCCCGCGCACATAGGCCAGCGCCGCGTTGATCCCCGGCGCGCTGTCGCCGCCGGCGGACCCAGGCGCCCCGAAATCCCTGACGTTCACCACCTCGGCGGCCCGCTCGGCCAGCGTGCGCCCCGTCTCCCCGCTGCGCGCCACCACCAGCAGCGCGGAACCGTCCACGCCCGCGGGCACCACCTGCGTGCCGGTGAACTGCGAGGGCACGACGTTCATCAACGTCATGCTGGTCGGCGAGATCAGCGTGCCGGAAACGGTCCACAGCGCCGAATCCGCGAACAGCACCGGCGACTGCGCGAGCTTTGCGATATCCACGGTGAGGCTCTGCGCGGTGACGCTGGTGATCTGCGGCGCCGTGCGGAAGATCGAGCTGCCCGCCTGCGGCTCCGGGTCGGTATAGGACAGGCCCTGGATCACCGGTGCCGGGTTCGGTCCGTCCACCAGGAAAACGTCGGTGCAGGGCGTGGTGTCCTGGTGCAGGTCGAGCGTGAGCTGCGTGATCGACTGGTTGGTGTTCGCGGCGGATGCCCACAGCACCACCGCCTGCGTCGGTGTCGCGCAATCGACATAGCCCGCCTGCCAGGTGTGCCGGCTCGCCCCGCCGATCCAGACCGCGTGCCCCCCGTTGGGCTTGCGCACGTCGGCCTGGGAGAACAGCATCCCGTTGAAGCCGGTCGTCGTATCCGCCGGCAGCGTCTGCGGCGCGAAGGTCGATGAAACGCCGAAATGGTTGACCCCGTCCGCGATCAGCCCATAGCTCGCGGCCCCCGCATCCTCGTTCCAGCATCGCAGCGACAGCGCGGCGGATGTCTCCGTCGCGATGAAATAGGCGCAGGCGAGCGAGAAGTTCCCGCGCACGAGCACGTTCTGGATGTTGTGGTTGTCCGCCGGCCGCGTCCCTATGGACCCGCCCGCGAGCCCGATCGCCGGCTCATGCACCCCGTCCCACGTGATCACGAGGTCGCGCAGCTTCAGCCAGCGCGTGTCGAAGAAATCGAACACGATCCCGCCGTCGAAGGCGCCGACGATGGTGCTGCCCCGCCCCTCGATCACGATCCCCGGGGACTGCAGCCCCGTCGCGTCGATCGGCGAGTTCACGGTATAGGTGTCGGCGGGAAACACCAGCGTCGCCACCGCGTTCGCGCCCAGCCCGCGCAGATAGGCGAACGCCGCGTTGATCCCAGGCGCGGAATCCCCGCCGGCACTTCCCGGCGCGCCGAAATCCTTGACGTTGATCACCTCCTGCGCGCGTGCCTGCACGCTGCGCAGCACGGTGCCGTTCGCCGCGAAGGGTGAGGCCACCACCTGCGGCGTCACCTGGCCCACGAAATTCGCGAGCGGCACGCCCTGAACCGTTGTCGTTCCGCTCATGCAAACACCACCGGGTTACCGAAAACGTCCACCAGCGCCGCTCCGTTCGTCGCAACCAGCGCCCCAGCGGGCGCGAAAACCGTTCCGCCGTTGACCAGCCCCGTCCCGCCCAGCGGATGTCCGTCGGCGTCGAGCAGCACGTTCCCCGCCATGTCGGTGTAGATCAGCGGCGGCAGCGGCGGCACCGCCGAAACCGGAACGATAAATCCCGCGCCGTTGATGGAGCCCGTGGGGAACAGCACCGCCGCGAGGTCCACGACCGAAGCCGTCGAATATTCCACCAGCACCGCCAGCGCCCGGTTCCACTCCCCGAGCCGCGCCGGCAGGTCCGAAACGAACGTCCCGCCATAGCGCAGCAGCGCCGGCGTCCCGTCCGGCATCAAAAGGCGGGATGTCTGCGCCAGCGCCGTGTCCAGCGCCGCCGCCAACGCATCACGCGCCTGCGGCGACGGGCACCACAAATTCAACCTGTATCGCTGCGTGATCTGCCGCGTCATCCAGGTCGCCCGCGTCCCCTGCACCACGCGCGCGAGGCAGACCGGGTCCGCAACGGTCATCACCGCGCCATTGGCACTCGCCCCCGGGATCTGCACGGCCAGCCCTGCTGCCACGCTCGCCGGCGTGTCCGCCGCCTGCACCGCATAGGCATAACTCGCCGGCGCCATCCCGGCCCCGAGCGCCACGCCCGCGATCTGCCCGGCCGCCGCCGTCCCGCCCCAGATCACCGTCGCACTCGTCGCCCCGGCGGTCACGCCGGCGGTCAGCGTCGGCGCCACGCGCGGCGCCTGCCACCACCTCGTGAAATAGCGCGTCGTGTTCCGCCCGCCCCCCGCCTCGGGATAGACCGAGACGTGCGCCACGCCTTTCGCGAGGTCCGCGTTCAACGTGTCGGTCCCCGGCCATCCGCGATACAGACGGCACACCACCGGCACCGCGCCAGCGGACGGACTCGCCGCCGGCGGCGCCAGCACCGCGCTCGCGGCGGCGGCGTTGTAGGCATACCCCCCGCCCGGAAACAGCACGCCGGCACAAAGCGCGACCAGCGCGCGCTCGACATCCGCTGTATCCGCCATGTCACGCTCCGGCGTAGTAGGCTTCGACCGTCCAGCCCCAGTCCGTCGCCACCGCGAGGCTCACCGTGCAGCGCATCGGGTCCGCCTGGTCGTCCACCAGCACGTCGTTGGGAACGATCTGCGCCCCCGCTGTCACCGGCAGCGAAATAATGACGACATTGAGCTTGGTATCCCCCGGCACCTTCTCCTCCGGGCTCAGGCCGCGCGGCTTCGCCGTCACGAACCCCGGCCACGCGGTCAGCACCGTCGTCATGTCGGCCGGCGCATTGCCGCCATACGCCTCCGCCCCCGTCGCCGGCACGGAGCGCGTCACCGTGAACGCCCGGTTGCAGCGCACGCAGGGTATCGCCATCAACGGCTGCAACGAGGCCACGAACCACGTGCTCCCGCTGGCATCCACGAGATAATCCCCAGCCTGCACCAGGGTCTGGTCGATCGCCGCGTAAACCACCGCGTTGGTCGCCGGCGCCGGCTTCGCCAACCGCAGGTTCGCATCCGGGTTGAACCACGCCGTCGCCTGCGCCACCGCATACCGCGCATCCAGCGCCGCCACCGCTGGCTGGCCGGCACTCGGCCGGTACACGCTCACCGCCTGCCCGAGGAACCCTGCCGCCTTCGCGTACCCGTAATCGGCCTTCGCCTGCACCAGCGTCTGGTCCACGTCACACCACCAGCCGCATGGAGGAAGCCGCTCCGCCCGCCGAAAGCTCCGGCCCGGGCGGCACCTGCAGAAAGGCGCAGAGGCGGCGCCGCCAGTACGCGAACGCCGCCTCCTTGTCGCGGTGCTCGTTCGCGTTGTGCGTCCACACCGCTGCCTGCTCGGTGTCGAGGTTCTGCCACACCGTCCCCAGCGACTGCTCGACCGCATAGAGCGGCGTCAGGTACTGGGAAACCAGCGTCGCCCCGTCCGTCTGGCTCAGGTGCTGCAGGCGATATTCCAACGCCAGGTACTGCCGCATGATCCACGGAAACGGGAACACCACGTTCCCGTCCCCGATCGCCGGATACCCGCAGAACCGCCTGACATCGGCGAGCTGCTGGTCGCTGAACGCATACGGCGTGAACCCGGACATCGCTTACTCCATCACCGGCTCGAGCGCGGCCCCAGCCTGGAACAGGATTGGAACGACCGGGTCGTCGGCCGCCACCACCGTGCCCGTGGGCAGCGTCCAATGCCGCCGCCCCTGGAACACGATGAACCCCCGCGTCATCCGGTACCCGGCGAGGCCTTTCGCCTCGCCGGGC
>JAJYFW010000268.1 GCA_021785335.1 Pseudomonadota bacterium | reverse complement strand
GGCAACGCACTCGGTCTGATCCTCGGAGTCTCATGCCACCTCCTCCGGCGAATCGGGAGGACGGTGTTTCCATTTCTGGTTGTTGCCCAAGCCGTGCCAGTCATTACCCTGAGTGCGATCTTCATCCTATGGTTCGGCAACGGCCTGTCGGCGCGCGCAGCGACGCAAGTTGACGTGGCTCCAGGTTGACGTGGGTCGATGTGCGCATGCCGGCAGGGCGCGATGATATTTTGGTTTGGATGGAGGGACGGCGTGACTCCCCCGCATGATCGGCTCGAAAAGATCCGGGCTGCGCTCAGGAGCGACGCGCGCATCCGGGATACGGGGACACCGATCCACGTCGCGCTCGAGGAGGGTGACCTGCTCCTCGAGGGCGAGGTCGATCACGTCGCCGGGAAGCGTCTCGCGCTTGAAGCGGCGGCACGGGTTTTCGGCCCGGGGCGGATCATCGATCGCCTGCACGTGAAGCCGGCGACGCCGATGGGCGACGGCGAGATCCGCGATCGCGTGCGTGATGCGCTGCTGGAAGAGGCGGTGCTCGCCGAATGCAGCATCGGCGTCTGGTCGAAAGGCCGGCTCGAGACGGCGCGCGAACCGGAGTTCGCCAAGGGCAATGTCGAGATCAAGGTCGAGGATGGCGTCGTGACCCTCGATGGCGAGGTGATCGGCCTCGGTGAAAAGCGCCTGGCCGGCGTGCTCGCCTGGTGGGTTCCGGGCAGCCGCGACGTGATCAACGGGATCGGCGTGACGCCGCCGGATACCGACAGCGACGACGCGATCACCGATGCGGTACGGCAGGTGATCGAGCGGGACAAGCTGGTCGACGGCACGGCGATCGAGGTCGGCACCCGCAAGTCGGTCGTGGTGTTGCTGGGTTCGGCCCGCAGCGAGGCGGAGCGCCGCATGGCCGAGGCCGACGCCTGGTACGTCTTCGGCGTCGATGGCGTGGTCAATGAACTCGACGTGCAGCCCTGATGGTGGCGGCATGGACTCCGCCCACCGCGAGACGGCCGACTGGAACGTGGTCGTCACGATCTCGGAGCCGACTTTTCACGAGGCGTCCCGGCTGCTTCGCCAGTGGGGAAAGATCCGGCGCACGGGCTTTCACAACGTCATCGGCGTCGCGGTCGCCGAGCCACGGCGGTTCCTCGACGAGTTCGCGGCATCCGTCGGCCACGAACCGGGGCTGTTGAATTTCGTCTCGCACGTCGTGCCGGCCGATCATGTCTTCGACTTCCGCGACGAGGCCGATTTCGCCTCACGCGCCCGCGAGACCGTGCTCGGCTGGGCGCCGCGCCTCGCAGGCAAGAGCTTCCTGGTCCGGATGCATCGCCGCGGCCTGAAAGGCGCGATGCACGCCCATGACGAGGAACGCATGCTCGCGGACGCGATCCTGGCGCAGACGGCCGCCGGGGGATCGCCCGCGCACGTGGCGCTGGATGATCCCGACTGCGTCGTCCTGGTGGAAACCATCGGCAACCGCGCGGGCCTGTCGTTCTGGTCGCGGGAGGAACGGCAGAAGTTTCCTTTCCTCGGGATCGATTGAGCGGAGATCCGCCGCGGCATCCCGCCCGGCGGGCCTCGCAGTGCCGGGCAACCGGGAGCGGCGTTGACCAGGATCAATGCCGCAGCCCTCCGCCGGTTTATGTTCATTTGCATGTTGATCATACCCCGCGAAAAGCTCGCCTACCTCGTGGTCAAGGCACGGGAGTTCGACGCGCTCGTCGAGCCGGAAGGTCTCGAGGCCGGATCGAACGCGTCCGACGACCGCGAGATCGGGATCCTCGAATCGACCGGGGACAACCCGACGCTGCTCGAACTGCGCTCGGCGCTGGAAGACCTGAACGACGACGAGATGGCCGAGCTGCTGGCCCTCGTGTGGCTCGGCCGCGGCGACTATTCGCGGGCCGGGTGGGAGGAGGCGCTGGCGGCCGCGCGCGAGGCACGCGACGAGCGGGCCGTGCGCTACCTGCTCGAGACGCCCAATCTCAGCGATTTGCTGGAACAGGGCCTGGCGGAACTCGACATTTCGGTGCTCGACGAGGAAGGGCGGCTCTGAGCGCAGCCGGGCCGCGCCCGCCCCTGCCCTGGTGCGTCGGTTGCCGGTGAGGTGGTTCTGCCGTATCGCGGTCAGCGGTTGGGGGGCGGGCGATGGCGGGGTTGTGGTTCGAGGAACTGACAGAAGGGCGCGTGGTCGACGCGGAGTGGACGCGCACGGTGACCGAGGCGGACAATGTGCTGTTCTGCTCGATGACGATGAACGTGCAGAAGCTGCACCTCGATGCCGAGTTCGCGCGCGAGACGGAGTTCGGGCGGCCCTTGGTGAACTCGCTGTTCACGCTGGGGCTGATGATCGGGATGAGCGTGCACAACCTGACGATGGGGACGACCATCGCGAACCTGGGCATGACGGAGGTGGCGTTTCCGGCGCCGGTGTTCGCGGGGGATACGATCCGCACGACGACGACGGTGGTGGCGGCGCGGGAGAGCCGGTCGCGGCCGGATTGCGGGATCGTGACGTTCCGGCACGAGGCGTTCAACCAAGCGGGGACGATCGTCGCCACGTGCCTGCGGCAGGCGCTGATGCGCAAGCGGCCGGCGGCGTGAGGGGGCGCGCGTGATGGGTGCGATGAAGCTGCGGAACCCGCTGTTCGCACCGGCGGATTCGGCGCGGAAGATGGAGAAGGCGCTGGCCAGCGCCGCCGACGCGGTGATCCTGGACCTCGAGGATTCCGTCGCCGAGGGGCGCAAGGCGGAGGCGCGGGACGTGCTGCGCGGGATGTTGCCGGGCGTTGAGCGGGCGGGCGTGATTGTCCGCGTGAACCCGGTGGGGACGGCGCACCATCTCGCGGACCTCGCGGCCGTGGTGCCGGGGGCGCCGGATGCGATCATGCTGCCGAAATGCTGCGGCGGCGCTCAGCTTGCGGTGCTGGACCGGCAACTGGCGGTGCTGGAGGCGGCTTCCGGGTTGCCGGAGGGGGGCATCCGCGTGCTGCCGATCGCGACGGAGACGGCGGCCTCCGTGCTGGCGCTGGGCTCGCTCGCGGGGGCGCCACGGCTGGTGGGGCTGTGCTTCGGGGCGGAGGACCTCGCGGCGGACCTGGGCATCTCCCCTCGCCTTCCCGGCGGCCTCTATCCGGCGGCGACGGTGGCGGCGCGGGGGCTGCTGCTGCTGGCGGCGGCGGCCTGCGGGGTGCCGGCGCTGGACACGCCCTGGCCGGACCCGCGCGACCCCGAGGGGTTGCGGCGCGAGGCGGCGGCGGCGGCGGCGGACGGGTTTTCGGGGAAGCTGTGCATCCATCCCGACCAGGTGGCGCAGGTCGCCGAGGTGTTCACGCCGGATACGGCGCGGCTGGAATGGGCGCGGCGCGTGGTGTCCGGGTTCGCGGCCAACCCCGGCGCGGGCGTGTTCTCGCTGGAGGGAAAGATGATCGACCGGCCGCATCTGCGGCTTGCCGAGAGGCTGCTCGCCCTGGAATAGTCACAGCCGGGTTGCATTCGGATACGAATGAGCGGCTTGCCGGGGAGGGGCTTGCGGCCATATCCCGCGAAGGTTTCATGTCGTCATCGCTTTCCCGCCGCGGGTTCGCCGTCGCCCTGCCAGCAGCGCTTGGAGCCTGCGCGGTCGGCCCTGCCTATCGCCGGCCCGGGCTGCCGGTTCCCGCGGCGTTCCGCGAGAATGGGCCGAAGGGCGCGGTGGTGTGGCCGGCCGCGGACTGGTGGCGGGGGTTCCGCTCGGCAGAGCTCGACGGACTGATCACCACCGCCAAGGCACACAGCTTCGACATCGCGGCGGCAGCGGCGCGGGTGATCCAGGCGGATGCGGCGCTGCGGCTCGCGGGGGCGGCGCTGCTGCCCTCGGTCTCCGCCTCGGCCAAGGACAGCTGGAGCCGGTCCTATGTGAACTCCGCGTTCGGCAAGGGGTACGTGGAGAGCCGGACCTACAGCCTCGCCCCGTCCGCCTCCTATGAGGTCGATCTGTGGGGGCGACTGCGGGCGACCAAGCAGGCGGCGCTGGCGACGGCGATCCAGAGCCGTTACGATGCGGCAACTGTTGCGCTGACCGTCGTCGCCTCGATCGCGAGCACGTTCTTCCAGGCGCTGGGCTATGCCGACCGGATCGCGATCGCGCGGCAGAACCTGAAGGCGGCGGAGACGATCCTGGCGGCGATCGTCGCGGGGCAGGAGGCGGGGG
>JAJYFW010000267.1 GCA_021785335.1 Pseudomonadota bacterium | reverse complement strand
TGCCAGCGCGGTCTCGGTCTTGCCGGTGCCCGAGGTGCCGACCATGAGGAACACGCCGATCGGCTTGCGCGGATCCGTGAGCTTGGCGCGGCTGGTGCGGATCGCCTGCGCCACGGCCTCCAGTGCGTGGTCCTGGCCGACGATACGCTTCTGCAACGTTTCCTTGAGGTTGAGCACGGTACGGATCTCGTCGGACTGCATCCGTCCGGCAGGAATTCCGGTCCAGCTCTCGACGATCTCGGCGACCGCCTGGCCGTCCACCACCGGGTAGATCAGCGGCGTCTCGCCCTGCAGCGCGCGCAGCGCGGTGGAAACCTCCGCGAGATCCGCCCGCAGCGCGTCCTTGTCCTGCTTCGATTCCGGATCCTCGATCGAGGCGCGGATATCGCCGATGCGGGCGGCGAGCTCCTTCTCCGCCGTCCAGCGCTCCTCCAGCGCCTCTCGCTCGGCCTCGACCTTGGCGCGCTCCTCGATCAGCTCGGCGCGGCGGGCCTCGTGCGGCAGGCCGGCGGCCATCTCGCGATCGAGGATCGCCACCTCGGTGTCGATCAGGTCGAGCCGGCGGATGCGATCCTCGAGCGCCGCCGGCATCGCCGCCTGGCTCATGCCCACGCGCGCGCAGGCGGTGTCGATCAGCGAGACGGCCTTGTCCGGCAGCTGGCGCGAGGGGATGTAGCGGGCGGAGAGCTTCACCGCCGATTCCACGGCGTCGTCGAGGATGCGCACGCCGTGGTGCTTCTCGAGCGTGGCGACGATGCCGCGCACCATGGCGATCGCGATTGGCTCCGACGGCTCCTCGACCTTGACGACCTGGAAGCGGCGGGTCAGCGCCGGATCCTTCTCGAAATACTTCTTGTACTCAGCCCAGGTGGTCGCCGCGATCGTGCGCAACTCGCCGCGCGCGAGCGCCGGCTTCAGCAGGTTGGCGGCGTCGCCCTGCCCCGCGCTGCCGCCGGCGCCGATCAGCTGGTGCGCCTCGTCGATGAACATGATGATCGGCTTCGGGCTCGCCTTGACCTCCTCGATCACCGACTTGAGCCGGTTCTCGAACTCGCCCTTCACGCCGGCGCCGGCCTGCAGGAGGCCGAGGTCGAGCGTGCGGATGATCACGTCCTTGAGCGCCGGGGGCACGTCGCCCTGCGCGATGCGCACCGCGAAGCCCTCGACCACCGCGGTCTTGCCGACGCCCGCCTCGCCGGTGAGGATCGGGTTGTTCTGGCGGCGCCTGGTAAGGATGTCGACGACCTGGCGGATCTCGGTATCGCGGCCGAGGATGGGGTCGATCTTGCCCGCGCGCGCGCGGGCCGTCAGATCGATGGTGAACTGATCGAGAGCCCCGGAACCGGCCGGCCGCGGCGCGCCCGGCTCGCCCTCGCCGCCGGTGGCCGGCGCGCCGTCGACCGAAGTCGTGACGCTCGCCGCCTCGACGCTGTCGCGGGTGATGGTGAGCAGGTCGCGCTTGAGCGCGTCGGCCTGGATGCGGCCGAATTGCCCTGAGATGTCGCGCGTGTGGCGAGACAGTGTCTCATCCGCAAGCATCGCCCACAGCAGATGGCCCGAGCGGACACGCGACAGCCCGTGCTCGACGGAGGCGAACAGCCAGGCCTGCTTCGCCGCCTCGACGATTTCCGGCGACAGCGAGGGGGCGCGCGCGTTGCCGGTCTTGAGCCGGTCGAGCGCGCGGTTGAGGTCGGCCATCAGCCGACCGTGATCGGCCTCGTAATGACGCAGGATGGCGGCGATGTCGGTGTCGGTGCCGTCGGCGAGCTTCACCAGCCAGTGCTCGAGCTCGACGTTGTAGTGTGAACGCGAGAGCGTCAGTCCGGCGGCTGCCTCCAGCGCGCGGCGGCAATGATCGTCGAGCCGCGCCACCAGAGCCTTCAGGTCGATTGCCGCCATAGATCCTCCCTTGCGCGCGCGGCCGTTTCCCGCGGGCGGCGCGCAGCCTAGGGGCGGCATCAACGATGTGTCCAGAGTGAAACGTATGACAGCGTGAACACCGACAACGGACGTGCGGGTGCGGGGGCGGGATTGCTGGCGCCGCGGGTTCCGCCCACAATGGACGCGGGGACGGATCGGGGGAGAGGCGATCATGGCCGACGGGCCGGATGGGATCGACGTCGCGGCGTTGCTGCAACCGATCGCGGGGGACGCGCCGGCGGGCGCGGATCTGCGAGAGGATTTCTCGCCGCAATCCATCTACTACCGTCTGCGCGACGCGCGCGCCGAGGCGCGTGCTGCCGAGCGAACCGCCGACGAGAACCCGGAAATGGAGACGCCGCCGCCGCCGCAATGGCGCACCGTGCGCGAACTCGTGGTCGCGGCGCTCGCGGAGAAGGCGAAGGACCTGGAGCTCGCGGCGTGGCTCACCGAGGCGCTGGTGCGCAGCGACGGGCTCGCAGGACTTGCCGCGGGCGGGCGCCTGATCGCGGGACTCGCCGATGCGTTCTGGGACCAGAACCTCTACCCTGTGCCTGACGAGGACGGCATCGCCACGCGCGTGGCGCCGGTCACCGGCCTCAACGGCGAGGGCGGCGACGGGACACTGATCCAGCCGCTGCGCAAGCTGGTGCTGTTCAGCCGGGCGGACGGCACCAATGTGCCGTTCTGGCAGTATGAGCAGTCCGCCGAGTTGCAGGGCATCGGCGATGCCGCGCGGGTCAAGCAGAGGCTTGCCGCCGGGGTCATGCCCTTCGCGGACATGGAGACGGCGGCCCGCGCGGCCGGCGGCGCGCGTTTCGCGGCGCTGCGCGCGCTCGCCCGCGCGGCGCTGCGCGAATGGACGGCGATGGGCGAGATCCTCGACGCCAAGGCCGGAACCGACGGCCCCCCGACCAGTCGTGTGCGCGATCTCGTCAAGCAGATCCTCGACGTCGCCGAACGCTACGCGCCGCCCGAGGCGGCGGAGGAAGCGGCGGCCGAGGTGGGGGTAGCGGAGAATGGCGCCGGCGAGGGCGGCGCGGTGAACGCCGGCGCGCCGCCGGCGAAGGCGGTCGTGACACGCGAGGACATGCTGCGCGAGCTGGCGCGGATCGCGGAGTTCTTCCGGCGCACCGAGCCGCAATCCCCGCTCGCCTACACGCTCGACGAGGCGATCCGCCGCGGCCGCATGACCTGGCCGGAGCTGCTCGCCGAGGTGGTGAGCGATGCGAATGTCCGCGCCTCCGTCCTCAGCCAGCTCGGCATTCGCCCGCAGGAGGAGAAGGCCGGCTGACGCCGGACGTGAGACGTTCGTTGACCAGCCACCCCCGCGATGCCTACGTTGTCGCCGCAGGGAGCGCCCGGACCGCCGGAAGGCGACGGGCGGACGCGGCGCTCCGGTTGGTCATACCAGAAGATCATCCGATGCCGGTGAGCCGGGCGCGGCAGGCGCGCGCGGCGGAGTACGACAGGGAGGACTTTGATGAGTGCGTCCGTTCACGACAAGCTGAACCGTGTGCGCAAGCCGCGTGTGCATATTTCCTACGAGGTCGAAACGGAGGGCGCGCAGATTCAACGCGAGCTGCCCTTCGTCGTCGGCGTCATGGGCGATTTCTCCGGTGACCCGACGCAGCCGCTGCGCCCGCTTACCGAGCGTAAATTCGTCCAGATCGACCGTGACAATTTCGATGACGTCATGGCGCGCATGGCGCCGGGGCTGAAGCTCAAGGTCGACAACACGCTTGCCGGCGACGGCTCGCAGATGGCGGTCGATCTGAAGTTCAACAAGATGGAGGATTTCGAGCCCGCCCGGGTTGCCGCCCAGGTGCCGGCGTTGCAGGCGCTGATCGACACCCGCAACAAGCTGCGCGACCTGATGAGCAAGGTGGACCGCTCGGAGGAGCTCGAGAACCTGCTCGAGCAGGTGCTCAAGAGCGAAGAGGAACTGAAGTCGCTGTCGGGCCAGCTTGGCCTCGGCAAGCAGGAGGGCTGAGCCGATGTCCGGAGCGAAAACCGCGGCGGGCGCCGCCGCCACCACGGGAGAAGCCGGCGTCAACCTGCTCGACCAGGTCGTTGCCGCGACCAAGCAGACCGAGCCCGACCGCGCCCAGGACCTCGTCAAGACGCTGGTCGAGCAGGCGCTCTCGGGCACCGTCACCTTCGACAAGAACCTGACGCGCACCTTCAACGCGGCGATCGCCGCGATCGACCGCAAGCTGTCCGCGCAGCTCAATGCGATCATACACGACCCGAAATTCCTCAAGCTCGAAGGGTCGTGGCGCGGGCTCAATTATCTGGTGATGAACTCG
>JAJYFW010000266.1 GCA_021785335.1 Pseudomonadota bacterium | reverse complement strand
GCTGATCGAGCAGGAAGGCGTGACGCACATGTGCGGCGCACCGGTGGTGATGACGATGCTGATCCACGCGCCGGCGGGCGTACGCCGCGGCCTCTCGCGCAGCGTGAAGATCGCGACCGGTGGCGCCGCGCCGCCGACCGCGGTGATCGCGGGGATGGAGGCGCTCGGGTTCGAGGTCACGCATCTCTACGGCCTCACCGAGGTCTACGGGCCGGCAACGTTCTGCGCCTGGCAGCCCGGGGTTGCCGAAATGAGCGTGGAGGAGCGCGCGCGCTTCACCTCCCGCCAGGGCGTGCCGTCGCACATGCTGGAGGACGCGACCGTGATGACGCCGGAGATGCGGCGCGTGCCCGCGGACACCGCGACGATGGGCGAGCTGATGCTGCGCGGCAACACCGTGATGAAGGGCTACCTCAAGAACCCCGCGGCCACGGAAAAAGCCTTCGCCGGCGGCTGGTTCCACACCGGCGATCTCGGCGTGATCCATCCCGACAGCTACATCGAGATCCGCGACCGCTCGAAGGACATCATCATCTCCGGCGGCGAGAACATCTCATCGCTCGAGGTGGAGGAAGTGCTGTTCCGCCACCCCGACATCATGGAGGCGGCGGTGGTGGCGCACCTCGACAAGCACTGGGGCGAGGTGCCGCACGCGTTCGTGACCCCGAAGCCGGGGCGCGAGGCCTCGCTCTCCGCCGAGGACGTGATCGCGTTCTGCCGCCAGCATCTCGCGCGCTACAAGGTGCCGAAGCATGTCACCTTCGGTCCGCTGCCGAAGACCTCGACCGGCAAGATCCAGAAATTCGAGCTGCGGCGGCGTACGGCAGGCTAGGCTTCGTCGCCGACCGCCTCCACCAGCTCGGCCAGCACCGGGCGCAGGCGGCGCAGCTCGCGCAGGTGCGATTGCGAGAGGCCGGCGAGGCGTTCCTCCGCCTCCGCCGTCAGCCGCAGCTGCACGCGCCGCCGGTCCTGCTCGTCATGCACGCGCGCCAGCAGCCCCGCCTCCTCCAGCCGCTGCGCCAGCTCAACGGCGCTATGGTGGCGCACGCCAAGCCGCTCCGCGACCTCGCCCACGCTCGGGGCCGGCCCGCCGGGAAAGCCCTTGATCGCGAGCAGCAGCTGGTGCTGCTGCGGCGTGAGCCCCGCCTGCCGCGCCTGCGCCTCGCTGAAGCGCAGGAACCGGCGCAGCGCGTAGCGGAAATCCGCCAGCATCCGATAGTCGCGCGCCTCGAGCCGCCTTTCCCGCCGTTGCGCCATGCCGCGCTCCTTGCTTGACCATATATCGTATTACGATGTAATCCCCGCCGCCCGCGAGACCTGCCGCGCCCCGCAACCATGACCCGGACCGTGAACACCACCGACGCCCCCGAATCGTTGCCCGGTGCCGCGGGCGTACGCCATCTCGGCGATTTCCGCACCAGCCCGCGGGTGCTTCTGATCGCGGCGATCGCCATCGTCGTCGGCATCGCGGGCCTGTTCTGCGGCGTCGCTCTGCTGAAACTGATCGGGCTTGCCACCAACCTCGCCTATTTCGGCCGTGTCGCGACGACGATGCCGGACCTCGCGCGCTCCCCGCTCGGCGTCTTCGCTGTCCTCGTACCGGTCGCGGGCGCGTTCGTGATCGGCCTGATGGCCCGTTACGGCAGCGACAGGATCCGCGGCCACGGCATTCCAGAGGCGCTCGAGGCGATCCTGCTCGGCCGCTCGCGCCTCTCGCTCAAGGTCGCGATCCTCAAGCCGCTGTCGTCGGCGATCTCCATCGGCACCGGCGGTCCGTTCGGGGCCGAGGGCCCGATCATCATGACCGGCGGCGCGGTGGGCTCCCTGCTCGCGCAGCTCCTACCCGTCACCGACACCGAGCGCAAGACGCTGCTCGTCGCCGGTGCCGCCGCGGGCATGACCGCGGTGTTCGGCACGCCGATCGCGGCCATGCTGCTCGCGGTCGAGCTGCTGCTGTTCGAGTGGTCGCCGCGCAGCTTCATCCCGGTGGCCGCGGCGTCGATCACGGCCGAGGTCGGGCGCCACGCGCTCGGCATGCCGGGCCCGCTGTTTCCGTTCACGGGCGGCATGCCGCTATCGCTGGCCGCCGTCCTGTTCTGGTGCCTGACCGGCCTCGGAGCCGGGCTGCTCTCGGGCCTGCTCACCCGCCTCGTCTATGCCTGCGAGGATTTCTTCGAGAAACTGCCGATCCACTGGATGTGGTGGCCGGTGCTGGGCGGCGCGGTGGTCGGCGTGGGCGGGCTCGTCGATCCGCGAGCCCTCGGCGTCGGCTATCCCGAGATCGGCCTGATGCTGCGGGGCGGCATTCCGCCCGGCCCGGCGCTGCTGCTGCTGGCGGTGAAGGGCGTCATCTGGGGCGTAGCGCTCGGCTCCGGCACCTCGGGGGGCGTGCTGGCGCCGCTCCTGATCATCGGCGGAGCGCTTGGCGCGGCGGCATCGCCGCTGCTGCCGGCGGCGAGCCCCGGCTTCTGGCCGCTGCTGGCGATGTGCGCGACCATGGGTGGCACGATGCGCTCCCCGCTCACGGCGACGTTCTTCGCCGTCGAGCTGACCGGCAACACGCATGTGCTGCTGCCGCTGATCGCCGCGTGCGCCACCGCGCACCTGGTGACGGTGCTGCTGATGCGCCGCTCCATCCTCACCGAAAAGGTGGCGCGCCGCGGTCATCACCTGGAGCGCGAATACCGTGTCGATCCCTTCACGATCACCAAGGTCGCGGACATCATGGTGACCGAGGTGGAGACCCTGCCGGCGACGATGACGCTGCATCAGGCCGCGGCCCTCCTCACCGACCCTGCGACGCGGCATCCGAGTTTTCCGGTGCTGGACGAGGATGGAAGGCCACTCGGCATCATCGATCCGCCGCTCGTGCTGACCTGGCGCCGCGCCGGCGAGCACCGTCATGCGACGCTGCGCCAGCTGCTCGCCCGGCAGGCACCGCGCGTCGCGTACCCGGATGAATACGCGGACGTTCTCGCGGAGCGGATGATGCGCCTCAACACCGCGCATCTGCCGGTCGTCGCGCGCGAGGACGGAAGGCTCGTCGGCTATGTGAGCTGGCGGGACCTGATGACCGTGCGGGTCCACGCGCGACGACAGGAGGAGTCCCGCACGGTCTTCTACCGCATGCGCTGGCGCCCCGGCGTGCCCGCGCAGCCGGAGCACGCACGGACGAGCAGCGCGAACCGCCGGGATTTCTGCTGAGGGGGCAATTGACGGCCTGCCTCGACCATCGCCGCCGAAAAGCTGGACCGCGCCGGTCCGGGATGGCATCAATCCACCCCGCATGTCGCAGCAACCCAAGACCTTCCCGGACTTGGCCGGACCGCGCCGCTGGCGTTCGCGGCTGGACGGGCTGCGCGCCCGCGCCGCGTCCGGGCGCGAGGGGCGCCACCTCATCACCCGCCACGCGATCGAGTTTACGCTCGACCGGCTTGCCGGCGGCGCCGCGCCGCGCCCGCACGAGCGCCCGATCGCGGCACTGGCCGCGGATGCCGTTGCTCTGGCCCGCTCCCTGCCAGCGGCAGCGCGGGAGCGTCTGCGCGAACGCGTGCGCGAGAGCCTGGATGGCGAGGCGACGCTGGTACCGCTGTTCCACCTGCTGCGCACCGCCGTCCTGCAACGCGCCCGCGGCTTCGAGGTACGCTTCGCGGGGCTCGAGGGCGAGTGCTTCGACCTGCTGATCGCGCGCGATGGCGCGGCGGCGGAGATCGCCTGCGACGTCGTCTCCGCCGAGGAAGGGCGCGACGTGCATCGCGGCGCCTGGGTGCGGCTGGTGGACCAGGTGGACCCGGACCTGCAGACCTGGCTCGCGGCGCACCCCGGCCGGTATCTGCTGAAGCTCACCCTGCCGCAGGGGCTGCGCGCGGCGGACGCTTCGCTGCCGGCACTGCACACGCGCATCCGCGAGATGCTGGCCACGCGGCGGCGCAGCGACCACGACGAGGCCGCCGTGCTCCGGCTCGACCCGCTGATGCTGGCGGCCAGCCAGGCCGACGAGGCCGGCCTGCTCCGTTCCATGCGCGAGGCGTTCGGCGAGCAGGCGCACCTGGCGCTGACCAACGCCGGCGGCAGCGTGCTGGTGATGGCCGCGCGCGCCGGGCGCGAGGACGAGATCGCGGCCGCGATCCACCGCCGGCTCGCAGCCCTCGCGCCGGCGCGGCTTTCGGGCACGCGGCCCGGCATCCTCGCGGTGCTCGTGGAGGACACCGACGCACGCGAATGGCGCG
>JAJYFW010000265.1 GCA_021785335.1 Pseudomonadota bacterium | reverse complement strand
TATCGGTTCGGGCCTTTTCACGCAATTATATTCCAGGCTCTCGCGCCGGCAAGGGGGCTCGGCGGGTTGGTATGCACGGATTGCTTGTCTCGCGGCGCCGTCGGTTCATAATCACCAAATATAGGGACTCGGCGGCGACTCGCAGGTCCAAGGTTCAAGGTTCATGTCCACCACGCATCGGGTTCGGGTTCTCATCATCGGCGCCGGTCCGGCCGGGTATACGGCCGCGATCTATGCCGCGCGCGCGGCGCTGGAGCCGCTGCTGGTGGCGGGGCTGCAGCCGGGCGGGCAGCTGACCATCACCACCGACGTCGAGAACTATCCCGGCTTCGCCGAGGCGGTGCAGGGGCCGTGGCTGATGGAGCAGATGAAGGCGCAGGCGGAGCACGTGGGCACGCGCATCGCCGAGGACCTCATCGTCAAGACGGATTTCTCGCGCCGGCCGTTCGTTGCGATCGGCGATTCCGGGGACCGTTACGAGGCCGATGCGGTGATCATCGCCACCGGCGCGCAGGCGCGCTGGCTCGGCCTGCCGTCCGAGAAGCGGCTTTCGGGCGCCGGGGTTTCGGCGTGCGCGACCTGCGACGGGTTCTTCTTCCGCGGCAAGCGCGTGGTGGTGGTGGGCGGCGGCAACACCGCCGTGGAGGAGGCGCTCTATCTCACGCACCATGCGAGCGAGGTGGTGCTGGTGCACCGGCGGGATTCGCTGCGCGCGGAGCGGATTCTCCAGCAGCGGCTGCTGGCCAACCCCAAGGTGCGGGTGAAGTGGAACCGCGCGGTCCAGGAGATTCTGGGCGAGCGGTCCGTGGAGGGCGTGCGGTTGCGCGATACGGTGACGGGAGCGGAAGAGGTGCACCCGACCGACGGCGTGTTCGTCGCGATCGGGCATACGCCGGTGACGGAGCCGTTCCGGGGCCAGGTGGCGCTCGACGCCGAGGGGTATGTGGTGACGCAGCCGGGTTCGACGCGCACCTCCGTCGCGGGCGTGTTCGCCGCGGGGGACGTGCAGGACCGGGTGTGGCGCCAGGCGGTGACGGCGGCGGGGACGGGCTGCATGGCGGCGCTGGAGGTGGAGAAGTACCTCGCGCATGCCTTGGCCGGGGCGGAGATGGCGGCGTGATGCGTGTGGGCGGGATCTGGAGCGGGGTGGGCGTGCCATGATGGACTGGGACAAGTTGCGCGTGTTCCACGCGGTGGCGGAAGCCGGCAGCTTCACCCACGCGGGGGACACGCTGAACCTCTCGCAGTCGGCGGTGTCGCGGCAGATCTCGGCGCTGGAGGAAGCGCTGCAGGTGCCGCTGTTCCACCGCCACGCGCGCGGCTTGATCCTGACCGAGCAGGGCGAGAGCCTGAACCGGACGGTGCGCGAGGTGTTCGCCAAGCTGGCGATGACCGAGGCGCTGCTGACGGAGAGCAAGGAGAAGCCGGCGGGCAAGCTGAAGCTGACCACGACGATCGGGTTCGGCTCCTCCTGGCTCGCGCCGCGGCTGCACCTGTTCTACGCGGCCTATCCCGAGGTCACGATGCAGTTGCTGCTCGATGACTCGGACCTCGACCTCGCGATGCGCGAGGCGGATGTGGCGATCCGCATGCACCCGCCGAAGCAGCCGGACCTGATCCAGCGGCACCTTTTCACCATCAACTGGCGGGTGTGCGCGAGCCGGGACTACCTGGCGGACCGCGGCACGCCGGCAAAGGCGGAGGACCTCGACCAGCACCGGCTGATCCTGTTCGGCGAGTACCGGATGCCGGTGCCGGACATCAACTGGCTGGCGACGGCGGGGCGGCGGGGCAACGACCCGCGCCGGCCGGTGCTGGAGGCGAACTCCATGCAGGCGATGCTGGGGGCGGCGGCGTCCGGCCTCGGGATCATTGCGGTTCCGGATTATGTGGACCCGGGCTCGCACGGGCTGGTGGAGATCCTGCCCAACATCGCCTCGCCGAAGGTGGACGTGTTCTTCGTCTATCCCGAGGAACTGCGGAACTCGAAGCGGGTGGCGGTGTTCCGGGATTTCCTGCTGGGGCAGTTGTCGCAGCGGTAGGGGGCGGCGGCCCTTCGGGGTCGCGGCATGGGGTCGCAAGCGGGCGGGGCCGGGCTGCGCCGGGTGGTGGGCGTGGTGGCGCTGCTGAACCTGGCGTATTTCGGGGTCGAGTTCGCGGTGGCGGTGGCGATCGGGTCCGTGGCGCTGTTCGCGGACAGCGTGGACTTCCTCGAGGATGCGTCGCTCAACCTGCTGATCGCGGCGGCGCTGGGCTGGGGCGCGCGGGGGCGGGCGCGGCTGGGCATGGCGCTCGCGGGCATCCTGCTGGTGCCGGGGGCGGCGACGCTGTGGACAGCCTGGCAAAAGATCGCGGTGCCGGTGGCGCCGGAGCCGGTGGCGCTGTCGCTCACCGGGCTGGGGGCGCTCGCGGTCAACCTCGCCTGCGCGCTGATGCTGGCGCGCTACCGCCACCACGCGGGCAGCCTCACTCGGGCGGCGTTCCTCTCGGCGCGCAACGACGTGCTGGCCAACGTCGCGATCATCGGTGCCGGGGCGGCGACGGCGCTGCTGTGGCGAACGGCATGGCCGGACGTGGTCGTGGGCCTCGGGATCGGGCTGCTCAACGCCGACGCGGCGCGCGAGGTGTGGGGTGCGGCGCGGGCGGAGCACCGGGAAGCTGCCTGACCGGGCTTGGTTTTTGGGGCGGGAAGCCCGGGAAACAGTTCGGCGCCGAAAGATTTCGGGGCGTGGCGCGACGGCAACGGGCGGTGGGCCGCGTCTGCATCAAGGCTCGTATAAAGGTTTTGCGACAGAACCGATTTACCTTCGATTTATCTTACTGATCAGAGACTTACATGGTCATGCGCTAACGGCATGGCGGAGAGGCGCGTTTAGGGGGTGTAACGATGTGCGGCGCAACATAGCTTCCGGACACGAGTTCGAGGCCATCGCGCGGTTCTGGGCGTGTGGTGGCCGGAGTTCCCGCCCTCGCGGCGGGAAGGGGTCCTTGGACCCTACGTCTCCCAGACGTGAAGCCTCCCTGTATCCTTGCCCCGCGGCTCGTCCGCGGGGCCTTTTTTTGTGCCGCGCCCGGTCGCGGGGCCGGCTATCGGCGCCGTTCCGCCAGCGCGTTGCGCGCGGCGAGCGCGACCAGGGCCGCCCCCGCGCCGAGGATGCAGGCGTAGAGCAGCACCGGAAACGGCTGCCAGCGACCGTCCCGCCAGTAGCCGAGCTGCCAGCGGCGCTTGCGCAGCGCCGTTCCCACCGGGAGGTCGCGCGGCAGCGAGGCATCCGTGGGGCCGGCGTCATAGGCGACGACCGCGCCGCCCGGCGCGCGCAGCCGGTACGCCGTGCCATGGCGCGGGCCGCCGCCGGACGGTACCGTGACGCTGGCGACGATGGTGCCGTCGAGCGCCGTGGCGGCGCGGCGATAGACGGTCTGGTAGCCGAACGCCCAGAGGACCCACAGCCCCATCGCCAGCGGCAGCAGGACGCGGGCGCGGTGCCGGGCGGCGCGCGCGGCGCGGGAGCGCGAGGGGTCAGGCACCCGGGCTGCCGCCCGGCGCCGGGCGGGGTTCGCCGAGCAGGCGGAGGAGGCCGGCGAAGCTTGCCTCCACGTCATGGCCCGAGGTGTCGAGCGTGAGTTCCGCGCGGGCGTAGAGCGGCTCGCGGGCGGCGAGGATGGTGCGCAGATCGGCCATCGCGCCGCGGTTGTCCTGCATCGGGCGCATGTCGCCCTGGGCCACGACCCGCGCCATGTGCTCCTCCGGCGAGGCGCGGACCCAGACTGTGCGGCAGCCCTCCAGCAGCAGGGCGAAGGTCGCGGGGTCCGCGACGATGCTGCCGCCCGTCGCGAGCACGAAGGGGGCGCCGGCGCCGAGCAGGCGTTCCAGCACCGCGCGCTCCAGCCGACGGAAACCGGCCTGGCCGTGCAGCTCGAACAGCTCCGAGAGGCCCATGCGCGCCTCGGCCTCGATCTCGCGGTCGAGCTCGTGGAAGGCGACGCCGCGGTGGCGGGCGAGCAGGCGGCCGAGGGTGGACTTGCCGGCGCCGCGCAGGCCGATGAGCGCGATGCGGGAGTGGCGCAGGCTGGCGGCGCCGGCGCCGAAGCGGACGGCGAGCAGCGCGCCGGCCTCGTGGCGCTCGCGCGGCGAGAGGCGGGCGAGCAGGCCGCCGAGGAGGCCCTCCGCCAGCGCCTGGTCCGCCTCGCGCGGGGCGAGGAGGTCGGTGAGGGAGACGCCGAGGGCGGTCGC
>JAJYFW010000264.1 GCA_021785335.1 Pseudomonadota bacterium | reverse complement strand
CACAACGCCTATCGTTTTGCTTCCGATCCGTTTTACGGCAACGGCTTCATCCCCACCGTCAAGCAGCTGGTCGAGCGCATCCTGACCGGGCGTTGAGGCCGCGTCCCGGGCCCCGAACGCCCGCGATAGACTCACGCCCGCCCCGCTTGGCATCATTCGTCCCGCGACTCGGACAGGCAGGTCCGGTGGGACGAACGGGGGCAGAATGGGGACGATCGGGATCGAGAAGCGCGCGCAGGTCGTCGTGCTCGGCAACGAGAAGGGCGGCTCCGGGAAATCGACCGCGGCGATGCACATCATCGTGGGGCTGCTGCGCGACGGGTATAGCGTCGGCGCCATCGACCTCGATGCGCGCCAAGGCACGCTTTCCCGCTACCTCGAGGCGCGCGCCACCTTTGCCGAGGCGCGCGGCATCGCCCTGCCGCTGCCCGAGCGCGCAGGCATCCTGCGATCGGAGGCGGACAGCCGTGCTGAGGCCGAGGCCGACGAGCGCGCGCGATTCGACGCGACGATGCAGGAGCTGTCGCGCCGGAACGACATCGTGGTGATCGACTGCCCGGGTGCCGATACGCATCTCTCCCGCCTCGGCCATGCGCATGCCGACACGCTGATCACGCCGATCAACGACAGCTTTGTCGATTTCGCGATGCTGGCGACCGTGGATCCGGAGAACCACGACGTGGTACGGCCGAGCATCTACAGCGAGATGGTGTGGCAGGCGCGCAAGGCGCGGTTCTCGCGCGATCGCGGCCGCGTGGACTGGATCGTGATGCGAAACCGTCTGGGCTCGGCCGAGGCGCGCAACAAACGTGATGTCGGCGCCACGCTCGACGTGCTGGCCAAGCGCATCGGCTTCCGCACCGTGCGCGGCTTCGGCGAACGCGTCATCTTCCGCGAGCTTTACCTTCAGGGGCTGACGCTGATGGACGTACGCGAGGCCGGGCTCGGCATCTCTCTCGGCATGAGCCATGTCGCCGCGCGCGCCGAGGTGCGAGCGCTGATCGGCGCGATCAGGAAGCCGCCGCCGACGCTGGTGCTGGAGACGCCCGCCGCCTGACGCGCCTCACGTCCGCGCCGGCTCGCACGGGAGCCGATGCTGCGACAGGGTACGGCACGCGCCCTCCGCGGAGCCGTAGCTGAAGCCGGTGAGCTGCGCGCCCCACAGCCGGTGCGCCGGCGTGCCGGCGGGCACCACGCGGATCGTGCCGGAGCCGAGCACGCTGTGCGCCAGGATCGCGGCATGCTGTGCCGCGGGCCATGACCCATAGGCGCCGACATTCACCAGGTAATTGGCTTGCACCGCCACCGGCGCGTGCGCGACGGCCGGGTGCGCGACAACCGGGTGCTCCTCGGCCGGATGCTCCACGGCCGGGCGAGCGATGGCCGGGTGAGCGATGGTCGGATGCGGGAGAACCGGGTGCGGCATGGTCGCCGCCACCGCCTGCGTCACCAGGTGCAGCCCGGGATTGCCGCCCGGCAGCACGCCGACCTCGCGGAAGCCGACATTGAGCAGGTGGCGCATGTCGGCATCGCGGTGCCACGGATTCGAGAAGCCCACCACCACGCCGATCAGCCGCACGCCGCCGCGCACCGACGAGGTGCAGAGGTTGAAGCCGGACAGGTCGGTGAAGCCGGTCTTGAGGCCATCGACGCCGGGATAGGTGCCGAGCAGATCGTCATGGCCCGCGATCGTGCGGCCGTGGAAGATGAAGCTTCGTACCGAAAAATAGTGATAATAACTCGGGAAATCGTAGATCAGGTGCCGCGCGAGAGTGGCGATGTCGCGCACCGTGGTAATGTTCTGCGGCGTCGGCAGACCCGAGGCGTTGCGGTAGATCGTGTGGGTCATTCCGAGGCCGCGCGCGCGCAGCGTCATCATCTGGGCGAAGCGAGCCTCGCTGCCGCCGGCGAGCATCTCGCCCATCGCGCACGCGGCGTCGTTCGCCGAGAGCGTGACCATGCCGAGGATCGCCTGGCGGACGGTGAGCCGGGTCACGCCCGGTATCAGACCGAGCTTGACGGGCTGCATGTTGGCGCAATGCTCAGAGACCGGCACCTGCTCGTTGAGGGCGATGCGGCGATCGCGCAGCGCCTCGAACGTCATGTAGAGCGTCATCATCTTGGTGAGGCTCGCCGGGATGCGCGGCGCGTCCGGATTGGTCGCGGCGAGCACCTGCCCGGTGTTTGCGTCGACGACGATCGCCGCGTAGCGCGCGGAGCCGATCTGCGCGCTGGCCGGCGTCGCAACCAGCGACAGCGCCGCCGCCAGCATCAGTCCGAGCCACGCGCAATGGGCCCTCGCCCAGGCTGTCATATCGCCCCAGCCCATCCTTCGTATCTCCCATGACCGGCGCGCAGACCCTAGGTCCGTGAGCGGCTGCATGTCCAGAGGCGAAGTCTCTCAAATTGAAGGAGTTAATCGTTCGACGAACAACGGTCTCAAGGATTGCTCCGAGGGCTGTCCAAGGTTACCCGGAGCCGTTATGTTGCGATGCACAAAATTTCCTTGACGTTTCGGGATCGATTGCCTAAGTCAGATTTGCTGCACCGCAACATGACGCGCCGACACCGAGGCAGGGCGGGCAGGCAGAACGACGACACGACCGTGGGAAGCGGCCCCTCCCCAGGGCGATGACGGTGGGGAGAATTCAGCGCCGATCCGCGGAACCAGGGAACAACAGGCCAGCGCGGCGCAAGCCGGAACGGCCGAGGAGAGAGCGATGGCACTGAAAAAGAATGGCATCCCGGCCCCGGAAACGACGGACACGGCGGCCCCGATCAACCCGATGACCGGTTTCGTGAAGACGCCGGCGGAGATCAAGGTGAACATGGAGAAGGCGATGAAGTCGGCTGAAGAGTTCCTGAGCTTCGGCCAGGGCAACGTCGAGGCGATGGTGAAGTCCGGCCAGATCTGGGCGGCGGGCGTGCAGGACATCGGCAAGACGGTGGCCGCGACCGCGCAGGCGCAGATGGACGCCACGGTGGCGACGATCAAGGCGCTGACCGGCGTGAAGTCGCTCAAGGAGGCGATGGACCTGCAGGCCGCGCTGGCGCGCAGCTCCGTCGAGAAGGCGGTTGCCGAGACCGGCAAGCTGACCGACGCGTCGCTCAAGCTCGCCGAGCAGACGATGGCGCCGATCGCGGCGCGCGTGACGCTGGTAGTCGAGAAGTTCGGCCGCGCCGCCTGAAGCGGCGAGGCTCGATCGTCCCTCCCTTCCTCCCCCCGGAGGGACGCACGGCGGAGGCCCGGGACCCCCCTCCCGGGCCTCTTCGCGTTTATTCAACCCTGCTCATCCCCGTTATCCACGCCTCATGGTCCTTTTCTATCGGGCCGCGCATCCGATATGCTTCGGATGAGGCAGGCATGAGCGACGACCCCAATCGCGAAGAACCGCCGGGCGCACCGCCCGGCCGCGGCCGCGGCGATGAGCGCGGCACCAATCCTTCCACCGGCGTGGTGGTCAAGGCTCGGCCAAAGACGCGCAAGCCCGCGATGTACAAGGTGCTGATGCTCAACGACGACTACACGCCGATGGAGTTCGTCGTGCACGTGCTGGAGCGCTTTTTCCAGAAGTCGCGGGAGGAGGCGACGCGCATCATGCTGCACGTGCATCGCCGCGGCGTGGGCGTCTGCGGCGTCTTCACCTATGAGGTCGCGGAGACCAAGGTGGCGCAGGTGATGGATCTGGCGCGACAGAACCAGCATCCGCTGCAGTGCACGATTGAGAAAGAGTAACGGGCGCGGCATCGTTGCGATGTGCGCAGGCCATGGCCGGCAGGAAGCCGCACGGGCGACCCCGCCATCCGCCGGCAGTGGCGCGCGGCTCCACGAAAAATCATCTTTCGCATACGAATGTGCTGGCGCGGTGAGCGAAGTGGCGAGATGATTGCTTGGCCGAACGCCGGTCTTCCGCGGCGCCATCCCGGGTTGCAGGGTTCGCGAAACCGGGGCCTTCGCTTGTTGTGCCGAACGCCGTGCCGAGGACGCCATACGCGGGCGACCTATCGCTATCCGCCCGCTCAGGCGGGCATTCTTACTGATGGAGCAGCACGCTCATGCTGTCACGGAACCTCGAACAGACGCTGCACCGCTCGCTGGCTCTCGCGAGCGAACGCCGGCATGAATACGCGACCCTCGAGCATCTGCTGCTCGGGCTGACCGAGGATTCCGACGCGGCGACGGTGCTGCGCGCCTGCGGCGTCGACCTCGACAAGCTGCGCGCCGACCTCACCGAGTTCCTCGACAAGGATCTCGCGG
>JAJYFW010000263.1 GCA_021785335.1 Pseudomonadota bacterium | reverse complement strand
GCCTCGATGAACTGCTGAAGCGCTCGGACGTGCTCTCCATCCACAAGCCGCTGACCCCGGAGACGCGCAACATGATCGGCGCCAGGGAACTCGCACTGCTGCCCAAGGGCGCGGTGCTCATCAACACCGCGCGCGGACCGATCGTGGACATCGACGCGGTGGATGGCGCGCTGCGCTCCGGCCATCTCGCCGGCGCCGGGCTCGACGTGATCCCCGTGGAACCCATCGCCGAGCCCGCGCCGAAGTTGATCGCCGCCTACCGGGCGCGGGAGAAGTGGCTCGCCGGGCGGCTGATCATCACCCCGCACGCCGCCTTCCACGACCCGGAATCCTGGCTCGACATCCGCGTGAAGTCGGCAGAGACGATGGCCGCGGCGCTCGCCGGCAAGCCGCAGAACGTCATCGACCCCGACGATTTCTGACCCAGGGCAGCGCGGGCGGCGGCGCGATTGACGCACGCTGGCCCGCGCCGCAGGCTGGACGCGAGGAGAAACGGCCATGGCACATGACGACAAGAGCGCGGCGAAGCGGCTGCGCAGCCGGCGTTGGTTCGACGACCGCAACGATCCCGGCATGACCGCGCTCTACATCGAGCGTTACCTCAATTTCGGCCTCACGCGCGAGGAACTGCAGGGCGGCAAGCCGATCATCGGCATCGCCCAGACCGGCTCCGACCTCTCGCCCTGCAACCGCCACCATCTCGACCTCGCGCATCGCGTGCGCGACGGCATCCGCGACGCGGGCGGAATCCCACTCGAGTTTCCCACCCACCCGATCCAGGAAACCGGTAAGCGCCCCACCGCGGCGCTCGACCGCAACCTCGCCTACCTCTCGCTGGTCGAGGTGCTGCACGGCTACCCGCTCGACGGCGTCGTGCTCACCACCGGCTGTGACAAGACCACCCCCGCCTGCCTGATGGCGGCGGCGACGGTAAATATCCCCGCGATCGTACTCTCCGGCGGGCCGATGCTGGACGGCTGGCACAAGGGCAAGCTCGCCGGCTCCGGCACCGTGGTGTGGGAGGCGCGCAAGCTGCATGCCGAGGGCAAGATCGACTGGGAGGAGTTCATGACCATGGTTGCCGCCTCCGCGCCCTCCGTCGGCCACTGCAACACCATGGGTACGGCACTTTCGATGAACTCGCTGGCCGAGGCGCTGGGCATGTCCCTGCCCGGCTGCGCCGCGATCCCCGGCCCATACCGCGAGCGCGGGCAAATGGCCTTCGAGACCGGGCGGCGGATCGTGGCCATGGTGCACGAAAACCTGCGCCCGTCCGACATCATGACCAAGGCCGCGTTCGAGAACGTGGTGGTGACGGCAGCGGCACTCGGCGCCAGCTCCAACTGCCCGATCCACATGGTCGCGATCGCGCGGCACATGGGCGTGGATCACACGCTCGACGACTGGCAGCGCCTCGGCCCCGAGATCCCGCTGCTGGTCGATTGCCAGCCCGCCGGCCGGTTCCTTGGCGAGCGCTTCCACCGCGCCGGCGGCGTGCCCGCGGTGATGCGGGAGCTGCTGGCCGCCGACAAGCTGCGAGGCAACGTCATGACCGTCACCGGCCGCACGCTCGAGGAGAATCTCGCCGGCCAGGCGGAGCCGGATCGTGAGGTCATCCGCCCCTACAGCGCGCCGCTGAAGAACGACGCGGGCTACGTCGTGCTCTCCGGCAACCTGTTTGACAGCGCGGTCATCAAGACCAGCGTCATCGACAAGGAGTTCCGCGCGCGCTTCCTCTCCAACCCAGCGCGCCCCAACGTGTTCGAGGGCCGCGCCGTGGTGTTCGAGGGGCCGGAGGATTACCACGCCCGCATCGAGGATCCCTCGCTCGACATCGGCGAGGATTCGCTGCTGGTGATCCGCAACTGCGGCCCTGTCGGCTATCCCGGCAGTGCCGAGGTGGTGAACATGCAGCCGCCGGCCGCCCTGCTGAAGCGCGGCGTCTCCGCCCTGCCGACGATGGGTGACGGGCGGCAGAGCGGCACCTCCGGCTCGCCCTCCATCCTGAATGTCTCGCCGGAGGCCGCGGTGGGCGGCGGGCTCGCGTTGCTGAAAACCGGCGACCGCGTGCGCATCGACCTCAACACGCGCCGTGTCGACGTGCTGCTCGCGGACGGCGAACTGGCGGCGCGCCGCGCCGCCTGGACACCGCCGAAGCTGGACCACAAGACGCCTTGGGAAGAGATCTACCGCTCCATGGCGGGCCAGCTCGGCGCCGGTGGCTGCCTGGAGCCGGCGACGCTCTATCTCAACATCCTCGAGACGCGCGGCGAGAGCCGCCACAATCACTGACGGTCGCCATGAACAACACGCTTTCCGGCAAGCGCGCCTTCGTCACGGCCGCAGCCCAGGGAATCGGCCGCGCCACGGCGCTCGCCTTCGCCGAGGCGGGGGCGGAAGTGATCGCGACCGATATCGCGGCGGCAAAGCTCGCGACGCTCAAGCACGAGCGGCTGCGCGTGGCCGCACTCGACGTCCTCGACGGCCAGGCGGTGGTCGCGGCGGCGCGGCACGCAGGGCCGATCGACATCCTGTTCAACTGCGCCGGCTTCGTGCACCAAGGCACGATCCTGGACGCGCGCGAGGAGGAGTGGGATTTCGGCTTCGACCTCAACGTGAAGTCGATGTTCCGCACCATCCGCGCCTTCCTGCCCGGCATGCTGGAGCGCGGGCACGGCACCATTATCAACATGGCCTCGGTCTGCAGCTCCGTGAAAGGCCTGCCGAACCGCGCGATCTACGGTGCGACCAAGGCGGCGGTGATCGGGCTCACCAAGCAGGTCGCGGCGGACTGCGTGACCAAGGGCGTGCGCTGCAACTGCATCTGCCCCGGCACGGTGGCGAGCCCGTCGCTGGTCGAGCGCATCGAGGCGAACGCGGCCGCGGCCGGCAGCGTCGAGGCGGCGCGGGCCGCCTTCGTCGCCCGCCAGCCCATGGGGCGGCTCGGCACGCCGGAGGAGATCGCGGAGATGGCGGTCTATCTTGCCTCCGACGCCGCGACCTTCGTCACCGGCCAGGCGCTGGTGATCGACGGGGGCCTCACGCTGTAATCCGCGCGGCTCCGCCTTATCCGGGGGTTTGGCGCATCATTGGTTCGAAGGGGATAGAGAGATGAAGCTGCTTCGCTATGGTCCGGCCGGCGCTGAAAAGCCGGGCATGCTCGATCGCGAGGGGAAGCTGCGCGACCTCTCGGCGCATTTGCGTGACATCGACGCCGGCGCCGTCTCGCCCGCCAGCCTGGCGAAGCTCGCGGCCCTCGACCCGGCGAGCCTCCCGCTGATCGCAGGTGCCCCGCGGCTCGGCCCGTGTGTCGCCCGGCCGCTCAACTTCATCTGCATCGGCCTCAACTACGCCGACCACGCGGCCGAGACCGGAGCCGCGATCCCCAAGGAGCCGATCATCTTCCTCAAGTCGCTCGGGGCCTATGCCGGCCCCAACGACGACGTGAGGATTCCGCGCGGTTCGAGCAAGACCGACTGGGAAGTGGAGCTCGGTATCGTCATCGGCAGCACGGCACGGTATGTGACCGAAGCCGCGGCGATGGAGCATGTCGCCGGCTACTGCGTGGTCAACGATGTCAGCGAGCGCGAGTTCCAGATCGAGCGCGGCGGCACCTGGGACAAGGGCAAGGGATGCGACACGTTCGGCCCCACCGGGCCGTGGCTGGTGACGAAGGACGAGGTGCCGGATCCGCAGAATCTGCGGCTCTGGACCGAGGTGGACGGCGTGCGCATGCAGGACGGCTCGACGAAGACGATGATCTTCAACGTCGTGAAGATCGTGAGCTACGTGAGCCACTTCATCACGCTGCATCCGGGCGACGTGATCGCGACGGGCACGCCGCCGGGCGTGGGGATGGGCAAGAAGCCGACGCCGGTCTTCCTCAAGCCCGGGCAGACGATGCGGCTCTCCGTGGAGGGCCTGGGCGTGCAGACGCAGAAGGTGGTCTCGGCCTGATCGCCAGCGGGCGGCTCACCGCCGCCCGCGCGCTGCTGCTGCTGATCGCGGGCTCGACGCTGGCGCGGCTTGCCTTCGCCGCCGCGACCGGCCTCGGCGTCGACGAGAGCTACATGGTGTCGGCGGCACGGGTGCCGGCATGGGGGTATTTCGACCATCCGCCGCTCGCGTGGTGGATGGTCACGGCCGCCGTGCGGCTGGTCGGCAGCGAGGCGTCGCTGGTCGTGCGCGCGCCGTTCATCCTGCTCTTCGCGCTTTCCACCTGGCAGATGGCGCGCTTCACGCACGACCTCGCGACGGGCAAGGAAGAGGCGCGGCGCTGGGCC
>JAJYFW010000262.1 GCA_021785335.1 Pseudomonadota bacterium | reverse complement strand
TTTTCTCCTTCGCTCGCACGCCGCGGCGCGCCGCCAGATCACATCATGCGAGGGCTGTAGCGCCTCGCCTGCACGGACAATAGCGCGAATTTCCAGGCTGCCCGGAGGATTCCGCGTCTTGCGCCGATCCTTGCTGACAGTTTCCTGTCAGTTGCCGTAGCGGAAAGGCGGGGTCCGCAGACGCTGCTGCCGTCGGCACATGCGGTCGAGGTCTACAACCATGGCTGCGCCGTGGGCTCGGACCGCGGCGACGGCTGGACACTGCTCGACGCGCTGGTCTCGCGCGGCCATGCGCTGCACGCCTGCGCCACCGACGACGCGCACTTCAAATACCCGGACTGGTGCGGCGGCTGGACCATGGTGAAGGCGCAGGCGCCGGAGCCGGAGGCGCTGGTCGCCGCCCTGCGCGCCGGGCACTGCTACAGCAGCCAGGGGCCGGAGATCCACGCCATCGACGTCACCGGCGACGAGGTGAGCGTGGCATGCTCGCCCGCCCGTTCCGTCACCGTGCTCGGCCACGCCAGCGCCGACGACATGATCTTCGGCGATGGCATGCGCGAGGCGCGGCTCGACATATCCAGGTTCCGCGCCGGCGGCTGGGCGCGCGTGGTGGTGGTGGACGAAGCCGGGCGGCGCGCCTGGAGCAACCCGTTCCGGCTCGGCTGACGCGGCGGTTTCCTTCCTGCCTTTTGCCTGCGAGACTGACCGCATGGGAAAGGAAACGTTCGCCGCGCGCTTCGCGGGGCTGACACCGTTGCTGCGCCCGCGCTCCGTCGCCGTGCTCGGTGCCTCGGCAGACCGGCTGCGCATCGGCGGGCGGCCCATCGCCTACATGCTGGAGCGCGGCTTCCGGGGCGCGATCCTGCCGGTCAACCCGAACCGCGACGAGATCCAGGGCCTGCGCTGCTACCCGGGCGTTGCCGCCCTGCCGGAGGTACCGGACGTCGCGGTCGTCGCCGTCGCGGCCGAGCGCGCCGTCGCCGCGGTCGAGGAACTGGCGCAGGCGGGCGTGCGCGGCGCCATCGTGCTCACCGCCGGGTTCGCGGAGACCGGCGCCGAGGGCGCGGCGGCGCAGGCGCGCATGACCACCGCGGCGCGCGCGGCCGGCATGCGGCTGCTCGGCCCCAACTGCCTTGGCCTGTTCAACGCGGCGATCGGCTATTTCCCGATCTTCTCCTCCTCCTTCGAGGGCGGCTGGCCGCTTGCGGGGCGCATCGGCATCGCGAGCCAGTCCGGCGCTTTCGGCACCCACCTCTTCGTCGTCGCGCGCGACCGCGGCATCGGCACGCCTGTCTGCGTCACCACCGGCAACGAGGCCGACATCACCATCGCGGACGCGATCGGCTGGATGGCGCAGGACGAGGGCATCGACGTGATCGCCGTCTACGCCGAGGGGTTTCGGGACGGCGAGGAGCTGCGCGCGGCACTCGCCGCCGCGAAGGAGGCCCGCAAGCCGGTTGTGATGATGAAGGTCGGCCGCTCGGCACTCGGCCAGGCGGCGGCCAGTTCCCACACCGCCGCGATCGCCGCCGACGACCGCGTGACCCAGGCGGTGCTCGCGGAATACGGCGTCGTCCGCGCGCGCGGCACGGAGGAGCTGCTGGACATCGCCTATCTCGCCACGCGCCGCATCTATCCCGCCGCCAACACGCTCGGCGTGCTCACCGTGAGCGGCGGCGGCGGCGTGCTGGTGGCGGACGCGGCGGAGGCGAACGGCATCGCCATGCCGCCGATGCCCGGGGAGGCGCAGGCGCGGCTGCGCGCGCTGGTGCCCTTTTCCGCGCCCGCGAACCCCGTCGACTGCACCGCGCAGGTGTTCAACGACTTCGCCCTGGTCGGGACCTTCCTCGAGGAGACGGTCGCCGCCGGCTACACGACGCTGCTGATTTTCTTCTCCCAGGTGGGCGCCGCGCCCTCCATCGCGCCGCGTCTGCGCGAGCATCTCGCGGCATTGCGCGCGCGCCACCCGGATGTGCTGATGGTTCTCTCCATTCTCGCCCCCGCGGAGCTGGTCCGCGACTACGAGGCCCTCGGCTACGCGGTGTTTCCGGACCCGACGCGCGCGGTGGTGGCGATCGGCGCCATCGGGCGCATCGGCGCCGCCTTCGCCTCGCCACCCGCCGCCGCACCGCCGACGGTTCCGCCAGTGACGCTGCCCGCCGCCAGCCCCAGCGAGCCGGAAGCGAAACGGCTGCTCCTCGCCGCCGGCATCGCGGTGGGCATGGAGGAGGTCTGCCGAACGATGGCGGAATCCGAGGCGGCGGCGCGGCGCATCGGCCTGCCCGTGGTGATGAAGATCGTCTCGCCGGACATCGCGCACAAATCGGAGATCGGCGGCGTGGTGACCGGCGTCGCCGCGATCGACGACGTCGCGCGCACGCACACGCTGCTGCTGGAGCGAGCGGCGGCGCGCGCACCTGGCGCGCGCATCGAGGGCGTTCTCGTTGCGAAACAATACGCCGGCGCGGAGCTGATCATGGGCATCGCGCGCGATCCGGTCTTCGGTTCCATGGCGCTGGTCGGTGCCGGCGGCATCTTCGCCGAGATCATGGAGGACGTGGCGCTGCGTTCCTGCCCGTTCGGCGCAGACGTGGCGACGGCGATGATCCGCTCGCTGCGCTGCTTTCCGCTGCTTGCCGGCGCGCGCGGACGCGAACACGCGGACATTGCCTCGCTCGCCACCATGCTCGCGCGCCTTTCCGCCTTCGCCGTCGCCGCCGGGCCGCGCCTCGCCGCCGTCGATCTCAACCCCGTCATCGCCTCCGCCCGAGGGGCCGCGGCGGTCGACGCCGTGATGCTGTTGCGGGAGTAGAACATGCCGATCGTCTACGAGAAACTGATGAACCACCGGATCGCGCCGGTGCGCCAGCGCTACACGACACGGGATTGCATCTTCTACGCGCTCTCCGTCGGCTTCGGCTGCGACCCGCTCGACGAACGCCAGCTCGACTTCGTCGATCACCACCGGGCGCTGCGCGCGGCACCCACCATGGCGATCGTGCTCGGCTATCCCGGCTTCTGGCTGCGCGACCCGCAGACGGGCGTGGACGCGGTGCGGCTGGTGCACGGCGAACAGGGCATCGAATGGCACGCGCCCCTGCCGCCCGAGGGCGAGATGATCGGCGAGAGCCGCATCACCGGCCTCGTGGACAAGGGCGCGGGCAAGGGCGCGCTGCTCTATTCCGAAAAGAGACTGGTGGACGCTGCGACCGGCACGCTGGTCGCCACCACCACCTCCACCACCTTCCTGCGCGGCGATGGCGGCTTCGGCGGACCGGGCGGCCCCGTGAAGACGCCGCACGCGATGCCCGAGACCGCGCCCGACATCGTCTGCGACCTGCCCACGCGGCCGGAACAGGCGCTGTGGTACCGCATGAACGGCGACGACAACCCGCTCCATTCCGACCCGGAAACGGCGAGCAGGGCCGGCTTCCCGCGGCCGATCCTGCACGGGCTGTGCACGCTCGGCGTCGTCGCGCACGCGCTGCTGCGCGAACGCGGGGCCTACGATCCCGCGCGGATGAAGTCGCTCGACCTGCGCTTCTCCGCGCCGGTGTTTCCGGGCGAGACCATCCGCACCGAGATCTGGCGTGACGGCAGCTTCCGCGCCCGCGTGCCCGGGCGGGATTCCATCGTGGTCAACAACGGCAGGGCGGTGTTCGCGTGATCGACAAGTTCGTCCGCACCGTTGCCGACGCGCTGGCGGACATCAGGGATGGCAGCACGGTCCTGCTCGGCGGCTTCGGCGCGGTGGGCCAACCCAGCCAGCTCATCGACGGGTTGATCGAGCAGGGCGCCAAGGATCTCACGGTCGTCGCCAACAACGCCGGAAACGGGCGCGTGGGCCTCGCCCGGCTGATGGAACTCGGGCGCGTGCGGCGCATCGTCTGCTCTTTCCCGCGCAGCGCCGGCTCCGTGGTGTTCGAGGAACTCTACCGCGCCGGGAAGATCGAGCTCGAGATCGTGCCGCAGGGAACGCTCGCGGAACGGATGCGCGCGGCGGGCGCCGGCATCGGCGCTTTCTACACGCCCACCGCCTTCGGCACGCAACTCGCCCGCGGCAAGGAGACGCGCGAGATCGGCGGCCGGCAGCTTGTGCTGGAATACGCGCTGCCCGGTGACGTGGCGCTCGTCGAGGCTTGGCAGGCGGACCGCTGGGGCAACCTCACCTACCGGGAATCCGGCCGCAACTTCAACGCGGTGATGGCGACCGCCGCGAAGCTCACCATCGTGCAGACGCAGCACGTTGCGGAACTCGGCACGCTGGACCCTGAGGCCATCGCGACACCCGGCATCTACGT
>JAJYFW010000261.1 GCA_021785335.1 Pseudomonadota bacterium | reverse complement strand
CGGCACCCTGGGCGTGATCACCGGCCTGCTGAAATCGATCGGCATCGACATCTATGCCGCCGGGTTCTCGCTGTTCCACATCGAGGGGCTGGTGATCGTCTATGCGTATTTCCAGATCCCGCTGATGCTGATCGTGATCACGCCGGCGCTGGAAGGGCTGCGGCGGGAGTGGCGGGAGGCAGCGGAGAGCCTCGGCGCCTCCACCTGGCAGTTCTGGCGCCATATCGGGCTGCCGGTGCTGCTGCCCTCGCTGCTCTCCGCCACCATCCTGCTGTTCGGCAATGCGTTCAGCGCCTTCGCCACGCCCTACGCACTGACCGCGGGCAACCTGCCGCTGGTGCCGATCGATATCGCCAACGTGCTCTCGGGCAATGTCTCGGTTTCGCCGGCGCAGGGGGCGGCGCTGGCCTGCGGCATGATCGTGGTGATGGCCGTCGCCATGCTGCTCTATGGGTTGCTGGCGCGGCGCGTCGGCAAGTGGCGCGCCCGATGAGCTGGTTGGGGCGATGAAGTGGCTTTGGGTACCGCTCGGCGCGTATTTCGCGCTGCCGCTGGTGGCGACGGCGGTGATGTCGCTTTGGCAGGGCGCGCACGGCTACGGGTTCGAGGCCTATGCGAGGCTGATCCACACGCCGGAGATGTGGCAAAGCCTGCTGCTCTCGGCCCGCCTCGCCTTCGAAACGATCGTCGCGGGGCTGGTGATCCTGGTGCCGGCGGTGTTCTGGATGAACCTGCGGGTGCCGACGCTGCGCCCGCTGTTCGATTTCGTCTCGGTGCTGCCGCTCGTCGTGCCGGCGATCTCGCTGGTGGCGGGCATCACCGCGATCTACACCGGGCCGGACTGGTTCGTGGGGACGGCGAATTTCCTCGTCGTCCCCTATGTGCTCCTGGCGCTGCCCTATACCTACCGCGCGCTGGACGTTGGCATGCGCGCGCTCGACCTGCGCACGCTGACCGAGGCGGCGCAGAGTCTGGGCGCGTCCTGGCCGACAATGATCCTGCGCGTGCTGGTGCCCAACCTGATCACGGCACTGCTCGGCGCCGCGCTGCTTACCATGACCATCGTGATCGGCGAGTTCACCTTCGCCAGCATCCTGCTGTTCAACACCTTCGCGGTCTACATCAACCATATCGGCAGCACCTCCGCGACGCGGGCGGCGGCGCTGTCGCTGCTGGCGTTCCTCATCACCTGGCTCGCGATGCTGGGCGTGGCGCTGGGCGGCAGGAGGGCAGCGCGATGAGCTCGCTGGAAGCGGTTTCGTTGCGTAAAGTTTACAGCGGGCGGACCGTGCTCGCCGACGTGTCGCTGTCGCTCGGCGAGGGCGAGTTCGTCTCGCTGCTCGGCCCCTCGGGCTGCGGCAAGACGACGCTCCTGCGCCTGGTCGCCGGGTTCGAGCGGCCGGACGGCGGGCGCGTGCTGCTCGGCGGGCGCGACATCACGGGCGTGCCCGCGGCAAAGCGCAACATGGGCATGGTGTTCCAGGCCTATTCGCTGTTCCCCAACATGACCGCCGAGGAGAACGTGGGCTTCGGCCTGCGGGTACGCGGCGAGGCCAACGACGCGCGGCGCAAGCGCGCGAGAGAGATGCTGGAGCTGGTGGGGCTCGGCGAGCACATGCACAAATACCCGCACCAGCTCTCGGGCGGGCAGCAACAGCGCGTGGCGCTGGGCCGCGCGCTCGCGATCCGCCCGGCGCTGCTGCTGCTCGACGAGCCGCTGTCCGCACTCGACGCGCGGGTGCGGGTGCAACTGCGCGACGAGATCCGCCGCATCCAGCGCGAGATCGGCGTCGCCGCGCTGTTCGTGACGCACGACCAGGAGGAGGCGCTGTCGATCTCCGACCGCGTCGCGGTCATGGAGCAGGGCCGCATCGCGCAGCTCGGCGAGCCGGCGGCGATCTACGAGGAACCGGAGAGCCTGTTCGTCGCGCGCTTCGTGGGCCAGATGGCGGAGTTCGACGCCGAGATCGACGCCGGCGGCGTGCGCATCGCCGGCCACACCCTGCCGGCGGCGCGCGCAGCGGGACACGCGCCGGGCGAGCGGGTGCATTTCTTCCTCCGCCCCGAGCATGTCCGCCTGGTCACCCCGGCCGACGGGCTGCCGGGGCTGGTCGAGTCCCGCACCTTCAACGGGCCGACGACGACATTCCGCATCATGCTGGCGGGCGCGGGGACCGTGCTGGCGACGGTGCCCACGGCCGAGGCGCGGCATGCGCCCGGCGAGACGGTGGGCATAAGCTGGGACCCGTCGGCGCCGCGCATCCTGAAGCTCGGCAAGACGCCCCCGGCACGGGACGCTTGACCCGCGACGGAAGGCGCCTGAAACCCGGGGCGTGACGCATCCCGCGACCAACCCCGGCCGGCCATGAACGCGGCACCGATCCATCTCGGGGCCGAGCGGTTGCTGCTCGACCCTCTGGGCGGGGCATGGTGGCAAGCGGAGCGCGTGCTGGCGGTCGCCGACCTGCACCTCGAGAAGGGCTCCGCGGCGGCGCGCGGCGGGCGGCTGCTGCCGCCCTGGGACACGGCGGCGACGCTGGAAAGGCTCTCGCTGCTGCTCCGCCGCTATACGCCGGCGCGGGTGCTGTGCCTGGGCGATTCGTTCCATGACGGCGAGGGCCGCGCGCGGATGGCGGCGACGGACGCGGCGCGGCTCGCGGAGCTGGAGCGGCAGGCGGAGTTCGTCTGGGTGGCGGGCAACCACGATGGCGGATGCGTCGAGGAACTGGCGATCGGGCCCATCGCGTTCCGCCACATCGCCGAGCCGCGCTGGAAGGGAGCCGAGGTCTCCGGCCACTACCACCCCAAGGCGCGGGTGCCGGCAGCGGGGACGAGCATTTCCCGCGCCTGTTTCGCGACCGACGGGGCGCGGCTGATCCTGCCGGCGCTCGGCGCCTATGCCGGCGGGCTTGAACTGGGCGATCCGGCCTTCCGTCCGCTCTTCCCGCGCGGCGGGCGGGCTTTCCTGCTGGGGCGCGAGCGGTTGTTCAGCTTCCGCTTCGGGGGGATGGCAAGGCGGCGTTCGACCCCAGATCCCGACCTATGGGACAACGCATCCGAAACGACGGCCCGCGCCTAGGGCCGTCGACTGCCTCGGGCATGACCGAACCGGTCCTGATCTGGCTGCACCGCGAGCTCCGGCTCGCCGACAATCCGCTGCTCGCGCGAAACGCGGGGCGGAAGCTCGTGATCGCCTATGTCCTGGACGACGAGACGCCGGGGCGGTGGAAGCTGGGCGGCGCGGCGCGGTGGTGGCTGCACCATTCGCTCGAACGCCTGGCCGCGTCGCTGGCGGAGATCGGCGGACGGCTGGTGCTTCGGCGCGGCCCGGCCGCGACCGCGATCCCACGGCTCGCTGCCGAGATCGGCGCCAGGGAGACGCACGCGGGCGAGACCGCGGAGCCGCGGCTGCGCCGCGCGCAGGCCGCGGTCGCGGCAACGCCGGGACTCACGCTCACGCTGCATCGCACGCGACTGCTGTTCCACCCGGAGGAGATCCGCACCGGTGGCGGAACGCCCTATGGCGTGTTCACCCCGTTCTCGCGCGCCTGCCTCGCCCGCGGTCTTCCGCCGCCGCCGGAGCCCGCGCCCAAACGACTGACACCGGCGCCGGAGGTCGCCTCCGACCGGCTCGCAGACTGGAAGTTGCTGCCGACACGGCCGGACTGGGCGAGCGGCCTGCGCGAGGCTTGGGAACCGGGCGAGGCAGGGGCGGAGAAGCGGCTTGCGACGTTCCTGCGCCAGGCACTCGATTCCTACGGAGAGCGGCGCAACCTGCCGGGGGTGGAGGCGACCTCGCGCCTCTCGCCGCATCTCGCCTGGGGCGAGATCTCGCCGGCAAGGGCGTGGCTCGCGGCGGAGGCGGTGGGTGGCAATGGCCTGCGCGCCTGGGTCAACGAACTGCTGTGGCGCGAGTTCGCCGCGCATCTGCTGTGGCATCACCCGCACATGGCGGAGAAGCCGCTGCGGCCGGTCTTCGCGCGAATGCCCTGGCGGGACGACCCGGCGGCGCTCGCGGCCTGGCGGAAGGGCGAGACCGGCATCGGCATCGTCGACGCGGGGATGCGCGAGCTGTGGCACACGGGCTGGATGCACAACCGGGTGCGCATGATCGCCGCGTCGTTCCTGGTGAAGCATCTCCTGCTCCCATGGCAGGAGGGCGAGGCGTGGTTCTGGGACACGCTGGTCGATGCCGACCTCGCGACCAACGCCGCCTCCTGGCAATGGGTGGCCGGCAGCGGCGCGGATGCGGCGCCCTATTTCCGCATCTTCAACCCTGATTTGCAGGCGGCCAAATTCGACCCAGAC
>JAJYFW010000260.1 GCA_021785335.1 Pseudomonadota bacterium | reverse complement strand
GTAGGTGCGCGCCGGCAGCTCGAGGAAGTCGCCCAGGTCCGCGAATTCGCGCACGTCTTCCTCGAGCCGGGCGATCGCGGCGGGCCCGAGCCCGTGGACCAGGCCGCGCAGGCGGATGTTCTCGCGCCCGGTCAGCTCCGGGTTCATGCCGAGCGACTGGTCGAGCAGCGCGTTGACCGACCCCTCGATGCGAATATGCCCGGCGACCGGCTCATAGATGCCCGCGAGCGAGCGCAGCAGCGTTGTCTTGCCCGCGCCGTTGCCGCCGACGAGGCCCAGCCGTTCGCCGGAGCGGAGCGAGAAGCTCACGTCGCGCAGCGCCTGCACCACCACGCGATGGCGGGAGTCCTCGCCCATCCGGCCGGTCACGCTGGCGAGCACGCGCTTCTTCAGGCTGCGGGCGTGGCCGTGATAGAGGGGGAACTCCAGGCTCAGCCCCTGCACGTCGATGCACGAGGCCATGGCTAGAGCCAGAACGCGATGCGCGCCCGCGCGCGCGTGAACAGCCAGAAGGCGAGCACCACCAGCAGCAACGTGAACAGCACGGCGCTGAGCCAGAGCGCTTCGCCGGGTGCCGTGCCGAGCAGCGGGCCGCGGACGACCTCGAGCAGGGAGTAGAACGGGTTGAAAGGCAGCAGCCAGAGGAGGTTTGCCTTGCCCAGAAGCCGGGGCTGCCAGATCACCGGGGTGACGAAGAACGCCATCTGCATGAGCGACCCGACGATCGGCGGGATATCGCGGAACCGGGCGCAAAGGCCGCCGAGCAGCAGGGCAATGGCGAGCGCGTCGATCGCCCACAGCAGCAGGCCCGGCAGCACCAGCAGCCCGGTGGTGCCCGGCCATGTGCGGAAGATGACATAGACGGCCGCGATGACGACGACGTTGTGCGCGAGCACGAACAGGTTGCGCAGCACCACGCGCAAGGCGTGCAGCGCATAGGGCAGGCGCTGCGCGCGGATCGTCGCCTCGGCGGCGGTGAACGTCATGCAGGCTTCGCCGATGAGCACGGAGATGAAGTTCCACAGCACCAGCGAGAGCGCCAGGAACGGCAGGTATGTCCTGAGGGTCATGTGGAACAGGGTGGCGTAGATCGCGCCCATCGACCCGACCATCAATGCCGTGGAGAGCGTGAGCCAGAACGGGCCCAGCAGCGAGCCGCGATAGCGCAGCCTGATGTCGACCCAGGCGAGGGTCACGGCAAGCCGGCGATAGGCCCAGGCGGCGCGCAGGTCCCCGATCGCGAGGCGGAGCCGCGCGCCGGGGCTGTCGGCCGGGGTGAGGTCGAGCACGATTGTCTGGCCCGAGGTGGCCGGCTGGGTGGCGGTGGGGTCGATGATGTTCATAGAGGGTAACTCGCAGCCGCCGCCGCGAGGCAGGCTTGCGCCGGGCGGGTCAGCTCGCGTGGGCGATATGCGTCCGCGCGCCAAGGGTCAACACCACCCGGTCGCCGACGCGGAAATCCTGGCCGTTGGTCTGCACCACGGAGACCGTGCTGCCGTTGTCCTCGCGGATGATGAACTCCACGGCCTGGCCCTGTCCCACGGAGCTCTCGATCGCGTTGCCGGCGACGGCGCCCGCGATGCCGCCGACGATCGCGCCGAGGATATTGGCGCGCACGTCGTTGTTGCCGATGAAGCTGCCGGCCGTGGCGCCCACCGCGGCGCCACCCAGGCCGCCGATGCCGCTGTTCGGTGCCCGCACGGTCACCGGACGCATGGAGACGATGACGCCATACGCGACCTGCGCGGGCTGGCCGACCTCGTAGGCGGAATAGGTGGAGTTGGTATGGGTCGGAGCGCAGGCGGAGAGCGGCAGCAGCGGGGCCGCGAGCGCGAGGGCGAGTGCCGGGCGCGGCAGTCGTGCGGGGTGCATTCCAGGGAGCCTCGTTGGGGTCTTGTTGACGGTTTTTATGCCATGAAAAAGTCCGCGCGTCCGCGTGCAGGTTTGCCTTGCATTAAACATTTTTTTGATCTAGAGACTTAGCGTCCGATCCTAAGTCGTTGGACGATAATCACTAGGGGCCCGAGGGGTGTCGGGGTCCGCGGATTATCCGAAGGCGATGACGTCCAGTTACCTCTCCAGGTCGCCCGGTGGGGTGTCGCCGGGCGACCACGAGGTTTTCTAGACCCCGATACGTCCGTCGTGGACGGACGGGTGAGGGGAAAAGCTTTTGATGCCGCGCCAGACACCGAATCCCATGAACTCCAAAGTGCTGCGTGCTGTGCGCCGCCTTCCCGCGCGGGGGGTGATGAGTGCCGGCCTGCTGGCGCTGCTCGCCGCCTGCTCCTCCGGCCCGCGCCTCGACCAGGCGCAGCTCGCCGCTCGCTACGCCGCCCGCGCCCATGGCAATTACGCTCCGCCCGGGCCGCCGGACGATCCCTGGGGCCCCTACATCCGCGAGGCCTCGGCCCGATTCGACGTGCCGGCGCAGTGGATTCGCGCCGTGATGCACCAGGAATCCGGCGGGCACGAATATCTCAACGGCCGGCTCACCACCTCGGCCTCCGGCGCCATGGGGCTGATGCAGGTGATGCCCGAGACCTACATCGAGATGGAGGCCCAGAACCACCTGGGCTCCGACCCCTACAACCCGCTCGACAACATCATGGCGGGCACCGCCTACATCCGGGAGATGTACGACCTCTACGGCTCGCCCGGGTTCCTCGCGGCCTACAACGCCGGGCCGGGGCGGTACGGCAACTATCTCACCCGTCACGAGCCGCTGCCCTACGAGACCGTCCAGTACGTCGCGGCGATCGAGCCGCATCTCGGCTACGGGCAGCCGCAGCAGATGTCGCCGGCGCAGCAATTCGCGATGAACCGGTATCCGGCCCAGGTCCCGCAGGCGCCGCAGCGCCGCTACCCGGTGCAGGTGGCCAGCGCCCTGCCCGTGAACTACCGCCGCAGCACCTACCCGACCGTGCCGGTGACGACGAGGAACCTGCCGGAGCCGCCGTCGCCGCCGATGATGACGGCGCAGGCGCGGCCTCCAAGGCCCGCTCCGGGCTTCCACCTGGTTGCGCGGGCGATGGCCTCGACCATGCCGCTGCCCCCGACCGCGCCGCTCGCCGGCACCTGGGCGATCCAGGTCGGGGCATTTGACCAGCCGGCCCAGGCGGCGCACGCCGCGGCACTGGCGCAGGCGCATTCGCCGGTGCTGCGCGTCGCCCGCACGTTCGTGGGCGAGGTGCGCGTCCGGCAGGGCGTGCTTTACCGCGCCCGCCTGGTCGGGCTGTCGCACGAGGCCGCACTGCGCGGCTGCGAGGCGCAGCGCGGCTACAGCGCCTGCATCGTGCTGTCGCCGGCGGCGCAGAGCTGAGGGCCCTGGCGCCGTCCGGCGTCAGCCGCGGTCAGGACTGGACGCTGATGGTGCCGGTGGTCGGCGCCACCAGGACGTGCAGCAGCTTGCCGCCCTTCTTGACGTTCGCGGCGAAGTTCTGCCCGTCGGCGCGGAAGTGCGAGAAGTTCACATAGCCCTGCGACTCCAGCGCGTTCAGTGCCATGGTCGCGCGGTTTCCCTCCTGGATGCCGTGCAGCGAGGTGGTCGCGGCCAGCGCCAGCGCGGGGGCGGCGAGCATGGTGGCGGCGAGGGCGAGAATCGGCGTCTTCATGATGCTTTCTCCTCGGTTGTCGAACCGGCCCGAGCATGGCCGGCCCCCGCGACATGGGAGGCGGCGATGAACGCTGCCTGCGCCTCGCGGTTAAGCCTTGGACACGGAATTCAGCTGCCGAGGAACAGAATGATCGTGACGCCGGCGACGATCAGCAGCAGGCCCAGCACGTCGCTGCGCGACGGGCGCTCGCGCAGGTAGAAGCGGCTGAACACCAGGGTGAAGACCATCTCCACCTGCCCCACGGTGCGCACCAGCGCCACCGGGGCGAGCGCGAAGCCGGTGAACCAGCAGGCCGAGCCGCAGGCGGAGAGCACGCCGACGAGCCAGGCCCGCCGCCACAGCCGCAGCGTCGCCAGCAGTTGCTCGCGGTCGCGCCAGGCCATCCACGCCCCCTGCATCAGCGTCTGCAGGATGTTGGTCGTGACGAGCACCACCAGCGCCTGGAAGATCGGGTGCGCGCGCCCGAGCGACTCGTCGGCGAGCTTGATGAGGACCGAGGTGACGGAGAAGGCAAAGCCCGCGCCGAGCCCGCACAGCGCCGCCGGCTGGAGGCTCGCGGCGAGAATGTCGCGCGGGCGCATCCTGGCGCCGGCGAGCGAGAGCACCAGGACGCCGCCCACCGCGACCGCGATGCCGAGCCACGCCCCCGGCCGCAGCGCTTCGCCCAGCGTGATCCAGGCGATGAAGCCGCTCTGG
>JAJYFW010000259.1 GCA_021785335.1 Pseudomonadota bacterium | reverse complement strand
TGGTGCTGGCGCGTGACGTGCTGAAATCACGGCCCGGTGCCACGATCATCGCCGACGTGAAGGCGAGCCAGGTGCTGTTCGACGAGGTGGCGAGGGCCGGCGGCGCGCCCCTGATGTGGAAGACCGGGCACAGCCTGATCAAGGCGAAGATGGCCGAGACCGGCTGCCCGCTCGCGGGCGAGATGTCCGGCCACGTGTTCTTCGCCGACAAATGGTACGGGTTCGACGACGCGCTCTACACGGCGGTGCGGCTGCTCGGCATCCTCGCGCGCGGGGGCGAAAAGCTCTCCGCCATCCGCAAGGCGCTGCCGCAGGTGGTGAACACGCCGGAGCTTCGTTTCGATTGCGAGGAGACGCGCAAGTTCGAGGTGGTCGCGCAGGTCGCGGCGCGGCTCAGGCAGGCGGGGGCGAGGGTCGCGGACACAGACGGCGTGCGCGTGCTGACGGACGATGGCTGGTGGCTGCTGCGCGCCTCCAACACCCAGGCGGTCCTGGTCGCGCGGGCCGAGGCGCGGGACCCGGCGGGGCTCGCGCGGCTGAAGGCGGCGCTTACCGCGCAACTCGCCGCCTCCGGCCTGCCGGTGCCGGATTTCGACGCGCCTTCCGCCGGGCACTGAGCCCCGGGTATTTTTGGGGCCCGGGTCGCGGGCGGTGCCGGCGGACGCTAATCCGCGTCGAACGTCACCTCGAAGCGGCACTCCGGGTCGCCGAGGGCGAGGCAGGTGACCTCGCGCACGCGCGCGTCGGGCGAGACCAGGGCCTGGAACAGCGTCTCGAACAGCGCCTCGTGCCAAGCGCAGACGCGCGTGCCGCGCGGGCGCTCGTCGCAGAGCGGGTTCGCGGCGATGATCAGCACCGGCTTCGACCCCCCGCTCGCGGTGAAACGGCGATCGGTCGCGGCGAAGCGCGGCGCCCAGCGGCGCAGCGCGGCGAGCAGCATCCTGGTCGAAACCGCGCGCGGCAGGCGCCGCCGCCGCGCCTGCTCGGGCAGCGGGATCGTGCGCAGCAACCCGGCCGCGGCGCGCCGCCCGGCCTCCGCCAGCGGACCGGATGCGGCCAGGGGGCCGAAAGTGTCGCGCATCGCCCGGTGCATCCCGGCGAGTTGCATTGCCGCCAGCTGTGCGCCGTTCCCGGGCGCGCCGGCCTGGTGGGTCGATGCCCTCAACATCGCGTGTCCCCCCCTCCTCGGACGCCTCCAGAATTGGCGCCGGCGGCCCGGGCGCCTTGATCTGGATCAAACCGTTTCGGGAGGCGGTCAGGTCTGGAGCGAGGCGTCCTCCGCCTGCAGCGCCCACATGCGGGCATAAAGCCCTGATCTGGCGAGCAATTCCGCGTGCGTGCCGCGCTCGGCGACGCGCCCGGCCTCCAGCACCACGATCTCGTCGGCGTCCGTGATGGTGGAGAGGCGGTGGGCGATGGTGATGGTGGTGCGGTCGCGCGCGATGGCGCGGAGCGCGGACTGGATGTCGGCCTCGGTGCGGGTGTCGAGCGCGCTCGTCGCCTCGTCGAGGATCAGCAGCGTCGGGTTCTTCAGCATCGCCCGCGCGATCGCCACGCGCTGCTTCTCGCCGCCGGAAAGCTTCAGCCCGCGCTCGCCCACGCGCGTGGCGTAGCCCTCGGGCAGGCGCATCACGAAATCGTGCACCTGCGCGAGGCGGGCGGCGTGTTCCACCTCGTCGTCGGTCGCCCCCGGGCGGCCATAGGCGATGTTGTAGCGGATGGTGTCGTTGAACAGCACCGTGTCCTGCGGCACCACGGCGATGGCGGCGCGCAGGCTCGCCTGGGAGATGTCGCGCAGGTCGTGCCCGTCGAAGGTGATGCGCCCGCCGGTCACGTCGTAGAAGCGGAACAGCAGGCGCGCGATGGTCGATTTGCCGGCGCCGGTCGGCCCGACGATGGCGAGGCTGCGGCCCGGCGGCACGCTGAAGGTCACGCCGCGCAGGATCGGGTGGTCCGGGCGGTAGCCGAAGCGGACTTCCTCGAAGGCGACAGCGCCCCGCGGGTGCGCGAGCGTCACCGGGTCCGCCCGGTCGGCGACATCGGTGGGCACAGCCATCAGCGAGAACATCTGCTCCATGTCCACCAGGCCCTGCTTGATCTCGCGGTAGACGAAGCCGAGGAAGTTGAGCGGCTGGTAGAGCTGCATCAGGTACGTGTTCACCAGCACGAACCTGCCCACCGTCATGCCGCCGGCGCGCACGCCGTCGGCCGCGAGCAGCATCACCGCGGCGAGGCCCGCCGAGATGATCAGCGCCTGGCCGAGATTGAGCAGGTTGAGCGTGACCTGGCTCCTAACCGCGGCGCGCTCGTAGCGGGCGAGCGAGGCGTCGAAGCGCGCGGCCTCGTGGGCCTCGTTGCCGAAATACTTGACCGTCTCGTAGTTCAGCAGCGAGTCGATGGCGTGGGTCTGCGCCTCGGAGTCGGACTCGTTCATGCGCCGGCGCACCCGCACCCGCAACTCCGAGAAACCGATGGTGAAGCCGAGATAGATCGCGACGACGGAAAACGTGGTGAGCGCGATCTGCCAGTCGAACATGCGCCAGAGGATCGCGGTCACCATCGCCACCTCGAGCAGGGTCGGGATGATGTTGAAGACCGCGAGGCGCAGCACCAGCGTGATGCCCTGCGTGCCGCGCTCGATGGCGCGCGCGAGGCCGCCGGTCTGCCGGTCGAGATGGAAGCGCAGCGACAGCGCGTGCAGGTGGCGGAAGGTGCGCAGCGCCACGCGGCGGACGGCGCGCTGCTGCACGGCGGCGAACACCGCGTCGCGCATCTCCCCGAAGCCGGTGGCGGCGACGCGCAGCAGGCCATAGGCGACGATGACGGCGATGGGCAGGATGGCGGGGCCGGCCTTCGGCGCCAGCGCATCGACGGCGCGCGCGTACATGATGGGCACATAGACCGAGGCGACCTTGCCCGCGGCGAGGAAGGCGAAGGCCAGCAGCACCCGCGCCCTGGCGGCGGGCTCGCCCTTCGGCCAGAGATAGGGCAGCAGCGAGCGCAGCGTCGCAAGGCCGGAGCGGCCGGGGACGACGGGCGGCTGTGCCGTGGCGGCGAGGCTGCGCATCATCGCCCTCACATGGCATCCGCGCGGGCGGTTGGGTAGGTTCGGCGCATGGAAGAGGGTTTCGCCAGGCACATACGGGCCTGCAACAATGTCGTCCTGCCGGGGGACTGGCACGAGCTGTGGACGCGGGGGCAGCGCGTGGGCTGGACCCGGCCGCGCATCGCGCAGGTGCTGGCCGAGGGACTGCCGGGGGCGGTCGCGTCGCCGTATCGCGTCGCCGTGGAGGATATCGGCGCCGCCGGGCGGGCGCTGGTCGAGGCCAGGCTCGCGCGCTGGCGCAACGAGGCGTTCGATGTGCGGGCGGAAATCGGCGGCCCGGTGCTGGGGCAGGTGGACCGCGGGGCGCTGCCGGCGCTCGGCCTGCTCGCGGAGGGGGTCCACCTCAACGCGCTGGTGCGGCGGGCGGACGGGCTGCACCTGTGGGTGGCGCGGCGGGCGGCGGACAAGGCGCTCGACCCCGGCAAGCTCGACCACCTCGTGGCCGGCGGCGTGCCCTCCGGCCTCTCGCCCCGGGCGTGCCTGGTGAAGGAGGCGGCGGAGGAGGCGGGGCTGGCGGAGCCGCTGGTGCGCCAGGCGGTCGCGGTGGAGCCGGTGAGCTACACGATGGAGCGGCCGGAGGGCATGCGCCGCGACCACCTGCATTGCTTCGACGTCGAGCTGCCCGAGGATTTCGTGCCGCGCGCGGTCGATGGCGAGGTGGCGGGGTTCGAGCTGTGGCCGATCGCGCGGGTGGTCAACACGGTGCGCGCCACCGACGCGTTCAAGTTCAACGTCAACCTGGTGCTGATCGGGCTGTTCCGCCGGCTCGGCATCATCGCGACACCGGCGCCGGAATCCCCTATGCGTCGCGATGCGCCCCAGGGCTTCGTCAAGGCGGAGCGCCGTCAAGGAGAGCGAGGATCATGACCACGGCTTCGGACCTGCTGGCGCGGATGCGCGCGCAATCGCCCCTGGTGCAGGTGATCACCAACTACGTCGCGATGAACGTCACGGCGAACGTGCTGCTCGCGGCCGGCGCGTCGCCCGCGATGGTCCATGCCGAGGAGGAGGCGGGCGAGTTCGCCGGGATCGCGCGCGCCGTGGTGGTGAACATGGGCACGCCCTCGGCCGCCTGGGTCGTCGGCATGAAGCGCGCGGCAGGGGCGGCGGCGGCCGGCGGCAAGCCCTGGGTGCTCGACCCCGTCGCGCATTTCGCGACCGCGTTCCGCCGGCGCATCGTGGCCGACCTGCTGGCGCTGCGCCCCGCCATCGTGCGCGCCAACGCC
>JAJYFW010000258.1 GCA_021785335.1 Pseudomonadota bacterium | reverse complement strand
CAGCCGGGGATGGGAAAGGGACGCTCCTGCGCGCCGGTGGCGACGATGATGCGCTCCGCCTGGATGAGGCGCGCGGCGCCGCCCACGGAGAAGCCGATCTCGCCCTCGCGCGTGACGCTCCAGACCGTGGTGCCGGGGACGTGGCGCGCGCCACTCGAGCGGAAGGCGGTGACCAGTTCCGCGCCGTGCCAGTAGTCCGCGCCGAGGATGGAACGCTTCGAGACCGGCGTTTCGGTGATGGCGCGGTAGATCTGCCCGCCGGGGGCCGATTGCTCGTCCAGCAGGATGGTGTCGACGCCCAGCTTCGCGGCGGTGGCGGCGGCGGCGAGGCCGGCGGGACCGGCGCCGATCACCGCGAGCTGGCAGGCGGCGCTCAATGCGGCGGCTTGGCTCATGCCCGCAGCTCCCGCCTGCCCTCTTGCGTCGCGACGCGCATGCCGGGAGCGACGCGCACCATGCAGGCCTGGCGGTTGGCGACGCCGTCGATCTCGACCAGGCAATCGAAGCACACGCCCATCATGCAATAGGGCCCTCGCGGCGCGTCGGATACCACGGAGCTTCGGCATTGCGCGTGGCCGGCGGCGAGCAGGGCCGCGGCGACGCTGTCGCCCTCGCGCGCCTCGGCGGGCACGCCGTCGATGGTGATGGAGACCGGCGCGGCGCCGGGTTCAGGCAGTCGGCGGAACATCGAACCTCCGTGCGCTGAACGCGCGCATCTGGGCGGTAAGCGAGCCGGCGGCGAGCATCGGCGCGAGGGCCAGCGCGTGGCTGGCGGCCAGCGTCACGCCGCTGTGGCAGGTGGCGAGGAAGGCGCCGGGCGCGGCCTGGGAGTGGTCGTAGACCGGGAATCCGTCCGGCGTCATGACGCGCAGCGCCGCCCAGCTTCGCACCACGTTCGCCTGGGCGAGGCGGGGGAACATGCGCACCGCGCGGTCCGCGATCACGGCGGTGACCTCGCTGCCGACGTTGTCGTCGAGGCCCGCTTCCTCCTGCGAGTCGCCGAGCAGCACCGTGCCGTCATCGGTCTGGCGGATCGTGGCGACGGGATAGGGCAGGAAGGGGCGCAGGCGTTCCGTCACCAGGATCTGGCCGCGCTGCGGGCGCACGGGGGCGGCGAGGCCGACCATCGGGGCGAGGCGCGCGTTGCCGATACCGGAGGCGAGCACTAGTTTGCCGGCGTGAAGCTCGCCCTTCTGGTGCCGCAGGCGGAATCCGCCGGCCTGCGGATCGATATGCTCGACGCGGTGTTCCGGCAGGTAGCGCGCGCCGCGGCGCTGCATGCCGGTGTGCAGCGCGCGCAGCAGACGCAGCGAGTTGCAGTGCCCGTCGAGCGGGCAATAGCTGCCGCCGGCGACCTCGGGCCCGATCGCGGGGAGCAGGCGTGCGACGGCATCGTGGTCAAGCATCTCGTAGGGATAGACGACCATGTCCGGCTGGCTGTGCAGGCGCCGCTGCACCGCGGCGCGCGCGGCGAGCTCGGCCTCTGAGAGTGCGAGCTGGAAGCCGCCGCGGCGCTCGTAGGCGACGTCGATGCCCGTTTCCTGTCGCAGTTCGGCGGCGAGACCGGTCCAGAGGTCGGTGGAGTGCTTGGTCCAGGCCGCGTAGGCGGGCATGCCGAGGCCTTTGCTCTGCAGCCAGACCAGGGCGAAATTGCCGCGTGAGGGGCGGATGGCGACGTCGCCTTCATCGAGCACGGCCACTCGCTGGCCCTGGCGCGCGAGGCCCCAGGCGATCGCGGTGCCGACCAGGCCGCCGCCGACCACCGCGACGTCGAACAGCGGTGGCGAGGTTTCTGGTGCCGGCATTGACGCTGTCCCGAGCTGCCCACAAGCCGAAACGCCGGCGGGGCCGAGCGGCGCCGGCGCACGCGGCATGATGACCATGGCGCGGCGCATGGCAAGCCCAGGGCCCGCGCGGCGCCGGCGCCGCGCTGGGACGGCGGCGGACGATGCTTTTCGGTAACGTTACCCGCCGCCGGGCGGGTGCGTCAGAGCGCCGCCCTGATCCGGCGGATCATGCGCTTGATGAAGCTCGCGCGCGGATCGTCGACGAGAGCGACGACGGGAACGGTGGCGATCGTCCGGGTGCCGTCGCTCACCGTCATGGTGCCCAGCGCCTGGCCGCGGCGAACCCCGGCCGCGGGCGGCGGGTCGAGCACCACCGTGGTCTTGATGGCCTTGAGCGCGAGGTTGGACACCGTCATCGAGACCGCCTTGCCTGCGGCGACGGGAACGGTGGTCTCGCGCAGCAGCGGCGCCTTGAGGCTGCCTGCCGGCTGGCCGACCTTCACGATGGTGGCGTTGGTGTAGAACTGGTAGCCGTAGTCGAGCAGCGCCTCGACGTCGTGCGTGCTTACCGCCCAGCTCGGCCCGCCGAGCACGACCGCGATCAGCCGCCGGCCGTTGCGCAGCGCCGTGGCATCGATGCAGTGGCCGGCCTCGTTGGTCAGCCCGGTCTTGAGCCCGTCCACGGTCGCGTCGTGGAACAGCACGGGGTTCCAGTTGCGCTGGCGGATGTTGTCGAAGGTGTAGTGCTTCTTGATGGAGATCTGCAGGTACTGCGGATAGGACTGCAGGATGGCGCGCGAAAGCGTCGCCACGTCCATCGCGGTGGTGTGCAGGTTCGGGTCCGGCAGGCCGTCGACGTTTGTGTAGTGGGTGCCGGCGAGGCCGAGCACCTTGGCCTGGTGGTTCATCAGGCCCACGAAGCTGCCACGGTTGCCGGCGACGGCCTGGGCAAGCGCCACCGCGGCGTCGTTGCCCGAGTCGATGATCAGCCCGCTGAGCAGCTCATGCACCGTGACCGACATGTTGGGCGAGATGAACATGCGCGAGCCGCCGGTGTGCCAGGCGGCGACGCTGATCGGCACGACCTGGTCCATCTTGAGCGTGCCGCGCTCGACCGCCTGGTAGGTGAGGTAGGCGGTCATCAGCTTGGTGAGGCTCGCGGGCGCCCAGGAGAGATTCGGCGCCTTCTGGGCGATCACAGCGCCCGTGTTCGCGTCCATCAGCACGTAGGCGGCCTGCTGCGGCAGGATGGGCGGGGCGGGAACGCCGGGAACCGCGAGCGGGGCCTCCGGCTGCGGGCCGGTGTAGAGGGCGACGCCCGGCGCGGGAGCGCCCGCCGGGGGCTGCGGCGCGGCGGCCCTGGCCGGTTGCGGCGGGGCAGCCGGCGTTGCGGGCACGACGAGGCGGGCCGGAGGCAAGGGCGGGGCCGCGGCGAGGGCAGTCGCGGCGGAAGCCGCGAGCAGGACGGAGGCCAGCGTGGCTGGATGGCGCTTCATGGCGGGAGCGATACACGTTTGGGTGGCAAGGGAGGCGAAGTCATACAATCGTCGCCCGCGCCAGTGCAAATCGCTTTTGTGTAGTGCGTTTCTGGATGTCAGGCCGCGGTAAGACGTTCTGGACTTGGCGGATTTCAAACAGGGAGCGCAATAAATACGCACTCGCACGGATCTTCATCGGGGTGACTTTGGGCGACGACTTTGCTGCCATCACGTCTCGGTCTGGATTTCGGGCGCGGGCCCGAGGCGGGTTGATGCCGACACGAACAGCCGCGCTCCCGCTTGGGAGGGCGGCTTTGCTGCTTGTGCGTGGGATTGGTGGTTGCGGGGACAGGATTTGAACCTGTGACCTTCAGGTTATGAGCCTGACGAGCTACCGGGCTGCTCCACCCCGCGGAAAAGGGAAACGCACGTGGGATTGGAAGACCTGGCAGCGACCGACTTTCCCGCGTCTTAGGACGCAGTATCATAGGCGCTGGGGGTTTTCACGGCCGAGTTCGGTATGGGATCGGGTGCGGCCCCCCCGCTAAAGCCACCAGGTCGTCCAATCCCGCGTGCGCGGGACTGTGAGTTGGTTCTGGTTATGTGTGCTGTTTCGAGGCGGCAACCTGCGCCAAGCCGGAATGGCTTGTGCGCAAGGTGGGGGATCTCAAGCCGATCGGGCGATTAGGACCAGTCAGCTTCACGCGTTACCGCGCTTCCACACCTGGCCTATCAACGTGATGGTCTATCACGGCCCTCAGGGAGACCTCGTTTTGAGGAGGGTTTCCCGCTTAGATGCTTTCAGCGGTTATCCCGTCCGCACATAGCTACCCGGCGATGCCGCTGGCGCGACAACCGGTACACCAGAGGTGCGTCCATCCCGGTCCTCTCGTACTAGGGACAGCGCCTCGCAAGTCTCCAACACCCACGGCAGATAGGGACCGAACTGTCTCACGACGTTCTGAACCCAGCTCACGTACCACTTTAATCGGCGAACAGCCGAACCCTTGGGACCTGCTCCAGCCCCAGGATGTGATGAGCCGACATCGAGGTGCCAAACGACCCCGTCGATA
>JAJYFW010000257.1 GCA_021785335.1 Pseudomonadota bacterium | reverse complement strand
GACGCCGTAGAGCCGGCGCGTCTCCTTGCCGTAGCGATCGAGCCCGTAGCGGCGGTCCGCCTCGTTTTCCACCTGCAGGAAATGGTGCACCTGGCCGGGCATCGGGCCGAAGCCGCCCACCTGCCACATCAGCCACTCCAGCACCGGCACCTGCGCGCGCAGGTCCGCGGGCAGGAACTTCCCGGTCTTGCGGCCGAGATACAGCAGGATCGCGCCGGATTCGAAGACGGAGATCGGCGCGCCACCCGGCCCGTCCGGGTCCACGATCGCGGGGATGCGGTTGTTGGGCGCGATCGCGAGGAACTCCGGGCGGAACTGCTCGCCCGCGCCGATGTTCACCGGCTTCACCGTATAGGCGAGGCCCATCTCCTCCAGTGCGACGCTGATCTTGCGCCCGTTCGGCGTGTCCCAGGTCCAGAGCTCGATGGCCATGCTGCGTTTCTCCCCCGCGATGGCGCGACGCTACGGCCCGGGCGGGGCGGATGGCAAACCGGGGGAAGGCGGCGCCGTTTGTCAGCGCGCGAAGCCGCGGCCAAACTCGGTGTGTGATAGGGGGGACGGGCATGGATGGTCGGGACAGCACGATCCGGGGCGGCGAGGCCGGGCGCGCATGACCGCGCTGCTGGAGGTGCGGGACCTGCGGAAATCCTTCGGCGGCGTCGCGGCGCTGCGCGGGGCCAGCTTCGCGGTGGCGCGCGGGCGCATCACGGCGCTGATCGGGCCCAACGGCGCGGGCAAGTCCACCGCCTTCCAGTGCATCTCCGGCGTCATCCGCCCCGATGCCGGCCACGTGCTGCTGGACGGCGCGGAGATCACCGGCCGGCGCCCGGAACAGATCACGGCCTCGGGCCTGGTGCGCAGCTTCCAGGTGCCGCGCGCCATCCAGCTGCTCTCGGTGCTGGAGAACATGCTGCTCTATGCCCAGCACCAGCCGGGCGAGGGCATGCTCGCGGCACTCGCGGGCACCGGGCGCGCGCGCGAGCGGGAGGCGGCGGGCCAGGCCATGGCGATCCTGCAACGCCTCGGCCTCGCCGCGCATGCCGGCGCACCCGCCTCGGCGCTCTCCGGCGGGCAGAAGAAGCTGCTGGAGATCGGGCGCGCGCTGATGGCGAGGCCGCGCATGCTGCTGCTCGACGAGCCGGCCGCCGGCGTGAACCCGACGCTCGCCGGGCGCATCGCCGAACATCTCGACGCGCTGCGGGCGGAAGGCATGACGATCCTGCTGGTGGAGCACCGCATGGACATGATCGCGCGGCTCTCCGACCACGTGGTGGTGATGGCGGAGGGCCAGGTGCTGACCGAGGGCAGCTTCGAGGCGGTTGCGGCGGACGCGCGGGTGCAGTCCGCCTACATGGGCGCGCGCGCGGCATGATCGCAACGGAGCACTTGGTCTGCGGCTATGGCCCCGGCGAGGAGATCGTGAAGGGCGTGGACTTCGCGCTCGGCGCCGGGGAGCTGGTCGCGGTGATCGGGCCCAACGGCGCCGGCAAGTCCACCTTCCTCAAGGCGCTCGCCGGCCTGCTGCCCGCCGCCGCCGGCCGCGTCACGCTCGCGGGCGAGGACGTGACGGCGCTGGACGCGCGCGGGCGCGCCGAGCGCGGCCTCGGCTTCGTGCCGCAGGAGGCGAACGTGTTTCCCTCGCTCAGCGTGTGGGAAAATCTCGAGATCGGCGCCAACCTCGCCCGCGCGCGCGAGGCGGAGCGGATCGGCGCGATGTTCGCGCGCTTCCCGGTGCTGGCCGAGAAGCGCCGCGCCGCCGCGCGCACGCTCTCCGGCGGGCAGCGCCAGGTGCTGGCGATGGCGATCGCGCTGATGGCCGCCCCGCGCGTGCTGCTGCTCGACGAGCCCTCCGCCGGGCTCTCGCCCGTCGCCGCCACCGCGCTGTTCGAGACCGTCACCGGGATCCGCGCCGAGGGAACGCCGGTGCTGCTGGTGGAACAGAACGCGCAGGCGGCACTCGGCATCGCCGACCGCGGCGTGGTGCTGGTGGACGGGCGCGTCGCGCATGCCGGCCCCGCCGCCGCCATGGCCGCCGATCCCGAGATCCGGCGGCTTTTCCTCGGCGGCTGAGGGACTATAGTCGCAACAAAACAGGGAGCCCGCACCATGAAATACGGCCTCACCCGGCGCGCCGCGCTGCTCGGCGGCCTCGCCGTCCCCGCCATCGCCCCCACGCTGGCGCGCGCGGCGGAACCCATCCCCATCGGCACGCTGACGCCGCTGACCGGCGCGGGCGGCGCCTACGGGCCCTCCATGGCCAAGGTCGCGAAGGCGGTGGCGGAGGAAATCAACGCCGCGGGCGGCGTGCTCGGCCGGCCGCTCGGCGTCATCTCCGAGGACAGCGAGACCAATCCCGAGGCCGGCGTGAAGGCCGCCCACAAGCTGATCGACATCAACCACGTGGTGGCGATCTGCGGCACCTGGGCCTCGGCCGTCACCACGGCCGTCGCGCCGGTGTGCTGGCGCAGCAAGACGATGCTGTTCACCGTCTCCGGCGCCGACAGCATCACCAAGCTGCCGCACCACGGCTACATCATCCGCACCCAGCCCAACTCCAACCTCCAGGCGGTGCGCGCCGCCGAGTTCATGGCCTCGCGCGGCATCAAGAGCTTCTATTCGCTCTCCGTGCAGTCGCCCTTCGCCACCAGCGTCTACGAGACGATGAAGGCGGAGTTCGAGAAGAAGGGCGGCAAGGCGCTCGGCAACACCATCTACGACGGCAGCAAGACGAGCTTCCGCGCCGAGGTGGAGAAGGCGGTCGCGGCCAAGCCGGAGCTCATCTTCCTCAACAGCTACGCGCCGGATCTCGCGGTCCTGCTGCGCAACATCTACCAGGCGGGGTTCAGCGGCCCGCGCTTCACCCTCGGCTACGCCGCGACGCCGAAGATGATCGCGAGCCTGCCCAAGCCGGTGACCGACGGGCTGATGTCCTACGCCCCCTCGCCCGACCCCGGCAGCCCCGGCTACAAGCGGGTGAAGCAGATCCTGGGCGTGGAGCCGGACCCGTATTCCTGCCAGGTCTACGACCACATCTCGCTCGCCTCCCTGGCGATGGCGCAGGGCAAGGCGGCGACGAGCCAGGCGATCCACGACAACGTCCGCGCGGTGGGCAACCTCAAGGGCGTGAAGGTGACGGACGCCGTCACGGGGCTGAAGGAGATCGCCGCCGGCCACGCGATCGACTACTCGGGCGCCTCCGGACCCTGCCAGTTCGACGCGATCGGCGACATCCTGAGCAGCAAGTTCCGTTTCGATATCATCAAGGACGGGAAATCGTCGCTTATCACCATCTCCTGACGGCGCCCCAGATCGTGAACATGCCTTGATCACCCCCAAGCCTTGATCGGGCCCGGGCCTTGATCGCGATCCTCCAGGCGGTCGTGAACGGATTGCTGGCCGGTGCGGCGCTCGCCGTGCCGGCCATCGCGTTCACCACCATCTTCGCGGTGCTGCGCTTCGCCAATTTCGCGGTGGCGGGCTTCGCGACGCTGGGGGCCTATGGCGGCTGGGTGGCCAACACGGCGCTCGGCGTGCCAGCGGTGCCGGCGCTGGCGGGCGCATGCCTCGCGGGCGGGGCGGTGGCCGTCGTGGTGGACGACACGGCGCTGCGCGGGCTGCGGCGGCGGCTGCGCCCGGGCGAGGCGGCGCTGGCGCCGGCCATCGCCTCCGTCGCCGCGACGTTGCTGCTCGAGAACGTGGCACGGTTCCTGTTCGGCAACGACCCGCGCGGCTACAACCTGCCGGTCTACCGCGACTGGCACCTGGGCGCGCTCGCGGTGGGGCCGCAGCAGCTCGCCGACGCCGCGATCGCGGTCGCCGCGATGCTGGCGCTGTTCCTGTTCCTCGGCTTCACCCGCGCCGGGCGGACCATGCGCGCCGTCGCCGACAACCCGGGCCTCGCGGCGCTCAAGGGCATCGACGCCGCGCGCGTGGGGCGGATCGCGACCTTCGCCGCGGGCGCGCTCGCGGGGCTCGGCGGCATGCTCATCGGCTTCGACACCAGCCTCGACCCGCTGCTCGGCTTCCGCGTCATGCTCTCGGTCTTCGCCGCGGCGGTGGTGGGCGGGCTCGGCAGCATCCCGGGCGCGGTCGCGGGTGCCTTCGTCGTCGGCGTCGGCGAGGAGATGGCGACGCTGGTGCTCGACCCCGCCTATCGCACCGCCGTCGGCTTCGCCGCCATCCTCGTCGTGCTGTCGCTGCGCCCGGCGGGCCTGTTCGGCGAGCGGGGCGGCTGATGCTCGTCTACCTGCTGCAGCTCGCGAGCTTCGCCGGCATCACCGCGCTGATGGCGCTCGGGCTCGACCTCATCTGGGGCCTCGGCGGCATGGCCAATCTCGGCCTCGCCGGCAGTGC
>JAJYFW010000256.1 GCA_021785335.1 Pseudomonadota bacterium | reverse complement strand
TGAGCCGGTACGGCAATGATGCCGCCTGCAGGAGTTGAGGAATGATGAAGGACGACGCCACCGCCTTGTTCCGTGAGTGCCCGGTTCACGCCGTGACACCGCTGCTGGACCTCCCCGCGCTCGCCAGGGCGCTGGGCGTCGGCTGTGTGCTGCTCAAGGACGAGGGCGCTCGCCCGCTCGGCAGCTTCAAGGCCCTCGGCGGCGTCTACGCCGGGCTCAGGGCGCTCGCCCGCGCCGCCGGCGTCGCCGTTCCCACCCTGATCGCCGAGGCCGGGAAGCGCGCGCTGCCGGACCTCGTCTGCGCCAGCGACGGAAACCACGGCCTCGCCGTCTCCGCTGCCGCCCGCCTCGCCGGCACCCGCGCCCGCGTCTTCCTCCCCGAAGCCGTCACCGCGGCGCGCATCGGGCGCATCCGCGCCAAGGGCGGCGAGCCTGTCATCGTGCACGGCACCTACGAGGACGCGGTCGCCGCCGCCGCACGTCACGCGCGCGAGACCGGCGCCATCCTCATCGCCGACACCTCCGCCGACCCTGCGGATCCGGTCGTCGCCGATGTCATGGCCGGCTACGGAATCATGGCGGGCGAAATCCGCGAACAGCTTCCCGCCGCGCCCACGCACCTCTTCCTGCAGGCCGGCGTCGGCGGCCTCGCGGCCGCGATCGCGGATCGGCTCGACGGTCGCGTTATCGTCGTCGAGCCGGAAAAAGCAGCCTGCGTCGCCGCCGCCCTCGCCGCCGGGCGCATCGTCACCGTCCCCGGCGATCTCGCGACCTCGGCGGAGATGCTCTCCTGCGGTGAGGCCTCGGCGCCGGCGATGGACGTGCTACGCCGGCGCAACGCGAGCGCTGTCGCCGTTTCGGAAGCGGAACTCACCGAGGCGCCCGAGTTCCTGCGCGCCCACGGCGGCCCGTCGACGTCCCCGTCCGGCGCCTGCGGCCTCGCCGGCCTGCGCCACGCGATGGCGAACCCCGCCGAGGCGCGCTCGCTTGGCCTCGGCGCCGAGAGCATCGTCCTGCTGATCGCGACGGAACGCGGCTAGAAGCGTGCCTTCAGCGCCGCCACCCGTAGCGTCGAGGCCAGCGGCTGCTCAGGGTCGCGCGCGGCATCCAGCGCCGCCACCAGGGCGGCGAGGCTTTTGTCCGCCTTCCGCGCCATCGTTTCGAGTTCGGTCCAGAACTCCGGCTCCAGCGCCACCGAGGTCCGGTGCCCCGCGAGCGAGAAGCTGCGCTTCGCCAGGTGCTTCACCCGAGCCTCGCCACCGCCCACGCGCCTGCCTCCGCCACCACGGGATCGGGATCGCCGGCAAGATGCGCGGCCGCCTCCCGCAACCCCGCCTCGCCCGAGTTGCCGATCGCGATCGCCACGTTGCGCGCGAAGCGGTTCCGCCCGATGCGCTTGATGGGCGAAGCGGAAAACAACGCCCGGAACCCCGCGTCGTCCAGCATCGCCAGTTCCGCGAGCCTCGGCGAGGCCAGCGCCCGCCGCTCCGCGAACGCGATATGCCGGCTCTCGCGCGCGAACCGGTTCCACGGGCACACGGCAAGACAGTCGTCGCAGCCAGCGACGCGGTTGCCCATCGCCGGCCGCAATGCCTCGGGAATCGGTCCCGCATGCTCCAGCGTAAGGTACGAGATGCACCGTGTCGCATCGAGCCGGTAGGGTGAGGGAAACGCCGCCGTCGGGCAGGCATCGAGGCACCGCCGGCAGCTTCCGCACCGATCCCCATGCGGCGCATCCGGCGGCAGTTCCAGCGTGGTGAACACCTCGCCGAGAAACAGCCATGACCCGTGCGACCGCGAAACGAGATTGGTGTGCTTGCCCTGCCACCCGAGCCCCGCACGCTGCGCCACGGGCTTTTCCAGCACCGGCGCGGTATCGACGAAAACCTTCACATCGCCTCCATGCCGTGCGGCGATGTGCTGCGCGAGATGCTTCAGCTTTCCCTTCAGCAGGTCGTGATAGTCGCGTCCGCGCGCATAGACGCTGATCGTCCCCCGCTGGCGTCGCGCAAGATTCTCGAGCGCATCGCCTGCCGGCGCATAGGAAAGCCCGACGCAGACCACGCTCCTCGCCGCCGGCCACAGCGCGTGCGGGCTTGCCCGCTCTGCCTCGCGGTCGGCCAGCCACGCCATCGTCCCCTGGTAGCCTGCCGCAAGAAACTCCCGCAGCCGCGCCGCGTCATGCGGCCCCGGCTCGGCGCTCGCGATGCCCACCGCATCGAACCCGAGCGCCGCCGCCTTCGTGCGGATCTCAGCCGCGGCCGCGATAGGGTGCGACGCCATGTTCGGGGATCCACACTCCCTCGGGCGGCGTGCCGGACTGCCAGAATACATCGATCGGCATGCCCCCGCGCGGATACCAGTAGGCGCCGATGCGCAGCCACGCGGGCGCCAGCGTCGCCATGACCCGGCCGGCGATCGCCATCGTGCAGGCCTCGTGGAACGCCCCGTGGTTACGGAAACTCGCGAGATACAGCTTGAGCGATTTGCTCTCCACGATCCACGCGTCGGGGATGTAGTCGAGGACGATATGCGCGAAATCCGGCTGCCCCGTGAGCGGACACAGCGACGTGAATTCCGGGCAGGTGAACCGCACCACATACGCACGCCCCGGTGACGGGTTCGCCGCGCGCTCCAGCACCGCCTCGTCCGGCGAGCCGGGAATGCGGCTCGGCTGCCCAAGCTGCGTCAGTCCGGAATAATTCTCGCTCATGGCCGCGAGATGGGGCAGGGACGGTGCTCTGTCAAACGCAACGCTGCCATCCCTCGCGGCACGCCGCGGCGTAATCGGCGAAGCGGCCAGCCGCGATCGCCTCGCGCATGCCGCGCATCAGGTCCTGGTAATAGGCCAGGTTGTGCCAGGTCAGCAGCATCGGCCCCAGCATTTCGCCGGCGCGGAACAGGTGGTGCAGATAGGCCCGCGAATGCCGCGCGCAGGCGGGGCACGCGCATCCGGCGTCCAGCGGCGCCGCGTCATCCGCGAAACGCGCGTTGCGCAGGTTCATCACGCCCCCGCGCGTATAGGCCCGCGCCGTGCGCCCGGCCCGCGTCGGGATCACGCAGTCGAACATGTCCACTCCGCGCGCCACCGCGCCGAGCAGGTCGTCCGGCGTGCCGACTCCCATGAGATAGCGTGCCTTTCCCTCCGGCAGCGCCGGCACGACGAGATCGAGAACCTCGAACATCGCCGCCTGGCCCTCGCCCACCGCGAGCCCGCCGATCGCGATCCCCTCGAACCCCAGCGCCGAGATCGCCTCGGCCGAGGCCAGCCGCAGCGCCGGGTAGACGCTGCCCTGCACGATGCCGAACTGCCCGTACCCCGCCCGCGCCACGAAAGCCGCGCGCGACCGCCCTGCCCAGCGATGCGTGAGATCCATGCTTGCCCGCGCCTGCTCCTCGGTGGCGGGGAAGGGCGTGCATTCGTCGAACGCCATGGTGATCGTGGCATCCAGCAGATACTGGATCTCGGTCGAACGCTCCGGCGTCAGCCGGTGCGCCGAGCCGTCGAGATGCGAGCGGAACGTCACCCCGTCCGCATCCACCTTGCGGAGTTTCGCCAGCGACATGACCTGGAACCCACCCGAATCCGTCAGGATCGGCCCGCTCCAGTCGGCGAATCTGTGCAACCCGCCGAGCCGCGCCACGCGCTCGGCGGTCGGCCGCAGCATCAGGTGATACGTGTTGCCGAGAATGATCGCGGTACCCGTCGCACGCACCGCGTCCGCCGTCATCGCCTTCACCGTCCCCGCGGTGCCCACGGCCATGAAGGCGGGCGTCGCTGCCTCGCCATGCGCGGTCATCAGCACCCCCGCGCGCGCCGCCCCGTCGCGCGACGTCTGCCGCCAGGTGAGCGTCATGCTGCGAAAATCATGGGGCGCGCTCCAGGAGCGTCGCGTCGCCATAGGAATAGAACCGGTAGCTGGAAGCGATCGCGTGCGCATAGGCCGCGCGCATCCGCGCCGTCCCCGCGAAGGCGCAGACCAGCACGAACAACGAGCTTCGCGGCAGATGGAAATTGGTCATCAGCACGTCCGCGGAGCGGAACACATGGCCCGGCGCCAGCATGATGTCGGTCTCGCCAGCGAAGGGAAGGATGCGCCCCGCCGCGTCCACCGCGCTCTCCAGCAGCCGCAGCGTCGTCGTTCCCAGCGCCACGATCCGCCCGCCCGCCGCCCGCGCCGCATTGATGGCAGCCGCCGTCTCCGGTGTGATCACGCCCCGCTCCGGATGCAGCCGCCGCTCCGCCAGGCTCCCCTCGCGCAGCGGCAGGAACGTGCCGGCACCGACATGCAGCGTGAGCCGCGCCAGCCCCACCCCGCGCGCCGCCACCGCCGCCATGAGCTCGGGTGTCATGTGCAGCCCTGCCGTCGGCGC
>JAJYFW010000255.1 GCA_021785335.1 Pseudomonadota bacterium | reverse complement strand
CTTCTCCTCGCGCCTGCGCCCGATGCTCACCATGCGGCCGGGCTTCCTCACCTTCAACGACGCGCGCGGATCGGGCCTGCGCCACTACCCCGCCGACACGCATCTGCTGGGCTGGCTGGAAGCCAAGGGCTTCGCCTTCGACATCGTGACCGACGAGGACCTCGACGAGGAGGGGCCGGCGCTGCTCGCCCCCTACAAGGCCGTGCTCACCGGATCGCACCCGGAATATCACACACCCGCAACATTGGACGCGCTCGAGGCCTACACCGCAGGCGGCGGCCGTCTGGCCTACCTCGGCGGCAACGGCTTCTACTGGCGCATCGCCCGCCACACGGACATGCCGGGCGTGATCGAGATCCGCCGCGCCGAGGGCGGCATCCGCGCGTGGGAGGCGGAGCCGGGCGAGTATCACCACGCTTTCGACGGCGGGCTCGGCGGGCTGTGGCGGCGCAACCGCCGTCCGCCGCAGCGCCTGGTGGGCGTCGGCTTCTCCGGCCAGGGCCTGTTCGAGGGAACGCACTACCGGCGCCTGCCCGCTTCCTACGATCCCCGCTACGCCTGGATGTTCGCTGGCATCGAGGACGACACCATCGGCGCCTACGGCCTCTCGGGCGGCGGCGCCGCGGGCTTCGAACTGGACCGCGCCGACCTCGACCTCGGCACGCCGGAGGACGCGGCCATCCTGGCGCGCTCGGAGGATCCGCCCGGTTCCTTCGTCACCGTGCCGGAGGAACTGCTCTCCCACATCGCCTCCGTCTCCGGCGAATCGCCCGATGAGCTGAAGCGCGGCGAGATCGTCTATTTCGACACGCCCTCCGGCGGCAGCGTCTTCTCGGTCGGCTCCATCACCTTCTGCGGCAGCCTGTGGCAGAGTGGCCCGGGGGGCGGCTTCCACGGCCCCATTTCGCGCCTTCTCGAAAACGTCGTCCGCCGCTTTTCATCCTGAAGCAGCACTGCTCCCGCGTGCCGGCAACTCGCCGCGCGCGACGCCCACCCCCATTTCCAGGCTGGCCGCGATCCTTCGCGCCTTGTCCATGAGATAATCCACCGCCCGCGCGGGGCATGTTTCCCGCGCCGTCTCCTCGAACAGCGCCAGCCAGCGCTCGAAATGCGGGCCATGCAGGTCGAGCTTCACGTGCGGGGGCAACGGCTGGCCGTGGTAGCGCCCGGTCATCAGCGCGACCGACGACCAGAACGTCGTGATCCGCGCGATGTGGTCCTCCCAGTCATGCACGCCGTCGAACTTGGCGCCGATCTCGGGGTCGCGCCGCGCCCGCGCGTAGAAGGCGCGGACCAGCCGTTCCAGAATCGCATCGTCGAGCCCTGTCGCTTCCATCAGCCGGCGCGTGGCCTCGGCCCGGCGCTCGGGGTTTTCGGGGAAGGCGACAGAGGCGGTCATCACGGGTTCAGGCACGTTGTCACTCCGTCTCGATAGCGGCGGCAAGGAAGGGATGCACATCGAGCAACGCACCGCGCCGCACCTCGGCGGCCGACGGCGCGAGTATCGCAAGCCCGTGGGCGCGGAGCAGCGGCGAGAGCCGGCCCGAGCCTTCCGGCCCCGCACGCGAGGCCCACACTATGGCTCCGCGTTGCACGAGCCGCACCGGAAGGAACTCCGTCCGTCCCGGCTTGCGCGAAAGATTGAAATCGGCCCGCGCCCGCAATGGCGCTGGCGGCGCGGCGCCGGCGAGGCGCGCGAGCAGTGGGCGCAGGAAGCCCACGGCCCCTGCCAGCGCCGCCTGCGGATTGCCTGGCAGGCCGAGGAACAGCGCATCGCCCAGCCGCCCGGCCGCCAGCGGCTTGCCCGGCTTCATCGCGACCTTCATCACGCAGAGCGAACCGCCGAGCGCCAGCACGGCATCACGCACATGGTCCTCGTCGCCCACCGAGATGCCCGCCGTTGTGACCACGACATCACAATCCGCCGCCTCGCCGAGGGCAGCGCGGACCGCCTCCACGCTGTCAGCCGCCACCGGCAGCCGCCGCGTCTGCGCGCCCCACGCCGGGAGCAATGCCGCGAGCATCGGCAGGTTGGAGTCGTGGACCTGCCCCTCCGCGAGCCTCTCCCCGGAACCGCGCAATTCCCGCCCGCTGGAAAGCAGCGCCACGCGTGGGCGCCGTAGCACCTGGACCTCGCCGATCCCCTGCGCCGCCAGCACCGCGACGTGGCGCCAGTCGAGCACCGTGCCCGCGGCGACCAGCGTGTCGCCGGCGCGCGTATCCTCGCCACGACGGCGCAGATTGGTCCCCGGCGGCGGCGCCACCGCGAAGACGACTCCATGGCCGCCTGCCGCATCAAAGGCACGCCGCGCCCGCTCCTGCGCGATCACCGCGTCCGCCCCGGCGGGCAGCGGCGCGCCCGTGAGGATGCGATGCGCGCCCCCTGGCGCCAGGCGCCCGCCCGCCTCGCCAGCCGCGGTGCGCCCGGTGACCGGCAGCCACGCCCCCGGTGTCACGTCCGCGGCGCGCACCGCATATCCGTCCATCGCTGACTGATCGAAACGAGGCAGGTCGAGAAGTGCCGCCACGTCCCCGGCCAGAACGCGGCCCACGCACCCCGCAACCGGGACGCGCTCAGGCGGCAGTGCCTCGGTGGCGAGCGCCAGCACGCGCCGCCGCGCCTCCTCGAAGTCGAGGCCGCCCTGGCCGCAGTCCGGTTCAGTGGCGATCGCGTTCATCCTGCTTGCTGGGCGTCGGGCTTGGTTCGCCTCATACGTGGCCACGACGCCGCGGTGTCGCAAGCAGGCGCGCGAACAGCACCACGAACAGCAGGAAGGCGCCGGCCCAGGTCGTCCCCGACAGGTCGAGCATGACCTGGTAATCGCCAGGCACCATCGGCGCCAGGAGTCGCAGGACGGCGGCGACGCCAACCAGCACGAACACCGCGGTACAGCCTCGGCCCGCGGTCAGCGCCTGGCCCGTATGCCCGAGCGAGGCACGTGCCATCACCGCCAGCGTCATCGTGCCGACCGCGCCGACCGTCAGCGCATGCAGCGCGGCAGTCGGCGGCACGAAGGCGAACCAATGGCTCGCACCAAGCAGCAGCAGCCCGAACGCGACCCAAGCATAGCCAACATGCAGCACTGCGAGCAGCGGTTCGGGCATGGTCGCGAGACCCCGCCAGCGCGCGAGACGCACCGCATGCGCCGCCCCGGCGGCCATCAGCAGCACCGAGGTCACCGCATTGTCGGGCACCACCACCCAGAGCGCGAGAGCGCCGACACTCGTTGCGAGAGCCGTTCGGTCGAGCCTGCCGAACGGTGCCGGCACCGCTTGCGGCGGGTCCCGCCTGGCCAGCCAGTTGCGCGTGAAGCTCGGCACGACGCGTCCGCCGATCAGCGTGATGAGGGCGACCAGCGTCGCGATACCCAGCCGCAGCCCCGCCATCGCCAGGGCGACATCCCCCGCCGCTCCGATCTGCGCCAGGAGATCGGCGAGCAGAAACATGCCGAGCGCCGCCAATACCGGCACGTTTCGCCAGTTCCTTCCGGCAAGGACTTCCCGCCCGATAGCCGCCATCAGCGCCGCCGGGAAAGCGAGGTCGAGCAGGGCGGGGACCGGCAGCGGCAGGTCGGCCCCGAGCAGCATCGCCGCGCGGCCGGCGAACCACAGCACCACCAGCCCCGCGAGCGGCGCGCCCTGCAGCGGCATCCGCCCGGTCCAGTTGGGCACGGCAGTGAAGAGGAAGCCGGCGACCGTGGCGAGCGCGAAGCCGAATATCATTTCGTGCGCGTGCCAGAGCAGCGGCGGCATCGCGATCGGCAGCACGGCTTCACCCTGCAGCAGCAGCAGCCAGAACGGCACCGCGAACGCCGCCCACAGCGCCGAGAGCAGGAAGAACGGCCGGAACCCCGCCGAGAGAATCGCCGGCGCGGAGCTGGCTCGGTAGCGCGGTATCGCGGTCATCAACCCGGCTCCGCGCCGGTGTGCATGACGCGCACGCGCGCGGCATCCGGAAAACTCCACTCCAGCACCCGCGCGAGAGCGGCCGCGGCCGGCTGCGGCGTGCCGGCCATCGCACCAACGAGATCGAGCCACACCTCCTCGCCGCCGTGATCGAGCAGATGCCGCACCCGCGCGGCCACGAACACGCCCGGCTCGGCGACCTCCGCACGGGCCGCCGCCGCGACACGCTTCCGCATGGCCTGGGTCGCAACGACAGCAAACACTTCTGCGGCCGTTGCCGGATCGGTAAGCCGGTTCAGGATGTCGCCGAGCATGGTTTCCTACTGCACCAGCGGCGACGCGGCGCCCGGCATGTCACAGCCGGAGATGCGCGCCTCGCCCGCCAGCAGTGCCACGTACTGCGCCACGGCGCGCCGCCACGCGCTTTCCTCCAGATACGCGGCGATGCGCTCGCGGACCTGCTCGAACGGA
>JAJYFW010000254.1 GCA_021785335.1 Pseudomonadota bacterium | reverse complement strand
CGCGGTCGCGGGAGAGGAGTTCGGGCTGCTGATCTGCCTCGTGATCATCGCTCTGTTCGCGATCGTGGTGTTCCGCGGGCTGTTGCGCGCGCGCGAGGAACGCGACCGCTACGTACTGCTGGCGATCACGGGGCTGGTGACCAGCTTCGGGTTGCAGGCCTTCGTCAACATGGCGAGCACGCTGCACCTGATTCCGGCCAAGGGCATGACACTGCCGTTCATTTCCTATGGCGGATCCTCGGCGGTATCCGTCGGAATCGAGATCGGCATGCTGCTGGCGCTGACGCGCCGACGTTACGGAAACGACACGGCATGAGGGGACCGTCCGTGCAACCGATCGTGCTCGCCGCCGGCGGCACCGCGGGGCATCTCTTTCCCGCGCTGGCCGCCGGACGCGTGCTGGCGGGGCGCGGGCACCGCATGGTGCTGCTGACCGATACGCGCGCCGCGGAACGCGCCGCGGCCGAGGCGCCGGGGTGGGAGCGGCATGTCATCGCCTCCGCCGCCGTCGCCGGGCGCGGCGCGGCGGGGAAGGCACGCGCCGGGATTCGCCTTGCGCGCGGCACGATCGAGGCACGCCGGCTCATGGCGCGGCTGCGGCCGGCGGCGGTGGTGGGCTTCGGCGGCTATCCCTCGGTGCCGCCGGTGCTGGCGGCGCGCCTGCTCTCGCCGCGGCCGGTGATTTTGTTGCATGAGCAGAACGCGGTGCTGGGTGGCGCGAACCGGTTCCTCGCCTCCCGCGCGGACCGGGTGGCGTTGAGCCATGCGACGACGAAGTTCATGCCCGCCGGCGTGCCGAGCGTCGTCACCGGCAACCCGGTCCGGCCCGAGATCGCCGCGCTCTCGGGCGAAGGCTATGCGGAACCGGGGGCGACGTTCGAGCTGCTGGTGGTGGGAGGGTCGCTGGGCGCGCGGGTGTTCGCCGACGTGGTGCCGGCCGCGCTGGGCCTGCTCGCGCCGGAGCAGCGCGCGCGCATCCGCCTCGTGCAGCAGGCGCGGGCGGAGGATGTGGCGCGCGTGAGCGAGGCGCTGGCGGCGCTCGGGATGGCGGCGGAGGTCGCGTCGTTCCTCACCGACATGCCGGCGCGGCTCGCGCTGGCGCACCTGGTGGTCGCGCGGGCGGGGGCGACGACCGTGGCGGAACTCGCCGTCGCGGGGCGGCCGGCGATCCTGGTACCGCTGCCCGGGGCCGTGGACGCGGACCAGGCGCTCAACGCGGCGACGCTCGCCGAGGCGGGCGCGGCCTGGCCGGTGGCGCAGGCGGCGTTCACGCCCGAGGTGCTGGCGGCGCGGCTTTCCGAGTTCCTTGCCGACCCACAACGACTGGACGCGGCGGCGACAGCGGCGGCATCGCTCGGACGGCCGCATGCGGCGGAGGCGCTGGCGGACGCGGTCGAGGCCGCGATCGCGGCGCGGGAGGTCGCGCGATGAGGGCGCTGCCACTTTCCATCGGCACCATCCATTTCGTCGGCATCGGCGGCATCGGCATGTCCGGCATCGCCGAGGTGCTGCACGTGCTGGGCTACACGGTGCAGGGCAGCGACATCGCCGACAGCGCCAATGTGCGGCGGCTGCGCGAGGCCGGCATTCCGGTGGCGATCGGGCACGACGCCGCCAATCTCGGCGACGCACGTGTCATCGTGGTCTCCACCGCGGTGAAGCCTGATAATCCCGAGGTGCAGGCGGCCCGGGCGCACCTGATCCCCGTGGTGCGGCGCGCGGAGATGCTGGCGGAACTGATGCGGCTGCGCTGGGCGATCGCGGTCGGCGGCACGCACGGCAAGACCACGACGACAAGCCTGATCGCCGCAGTGCTGGAGACGGCGGGGCTCGACCCCACGGTGATCAACGGCGGCATCGTCAACGCCTACGGCACCAACACGCGCATGGGCGAGGGCGAGTGGATGGTGGTGGAGGCGGACGAGAGCGACGGCTCCTTCCTGCGCCTGCCGGCCACCATCGCCGTCGTGACCAACATGGACCCCGAACATCTCGACCATTGGGGATCGGTCGAGGCGATGAACGCCGGCTACGCGCAGTTCGTGCAGAACGTTCCCTTCTACGGCTTCGCGGTGCTGTGCGCGGACCACCCCGAGGTGCTCTCGATGATCCCGCGCCTCGCGGACCGGCGCATCATCACCTACGGGTTCAGCCAGCAGGCGGATGTGCGCGCCGAGCGCGTGGTGCCGGACCGGCTGGGCTCGACCTTCGAGGTGATCATCACCGACCGGGCGACAGCGCGGGCGCGGCGGATGGGGCCGTTCCGGTTGCCGATGATGGGTGCCCACAACGTGCAGAACGCGCTCGCGGCGATTGCCATCGGCGTCGAGATGGGCGTGGACGAGCAACGGCTGCGCAGCGCCTTCGCCGCATTCAAGGGCGTGAAGCGGCGCTTCACCCGCGTGGGCGAGGCCGGCGGCATCGCGGTGATCGACGATTACGGCCACCACCCGGTGGAGATCGCGGCGGTGCTGAAGGCGGCGCGGCAGGCGGGCGCGAACCACGTGCTCGCGGTGGTGCAGCCGCACCGCTACTCGCGCCTCGCCTCGCTGTTCGAGCAGTTCTGCACGTGCATGGGCGACGCCACGACAGTGATCGTGGCGGACGTGTATGCCGCCGGCGAGGCGCCGATCCCTGGCGTGGATCGCGACGCGCTGGTGGAGGGACTACGCGCGCACGGGCACCGGCGCGTCGAGCCGCTGACCGATCCAGCGCACCTCGCCGAGATGGTGCATGCGCTGGCCGAGCCCGGCGACTACGTCGTCTGCCTCGGCGCCGGCAGCATCACGCAATGGGCAGCGGCGCTGCCCGCGGAGTTGGCGAAGCTGCAGGCGGAGCAGCCGAAGAGCGTCGATCCGCGGCGCGGGCTGCGCCTCGGTGGTGCGGCATGATGGCGGCGGCCCGCATGGAGACGCTGGCCGAACGCCTGGCCTTCGTGCGCGGGCGCGTGACCGCGAATGCACCGCTCGGGGCGCAGACCTGGTTTCGCGTCGGCGGGCCTGCCGAACTGCTGCTGCGCCCTGCGGACACGGAAGATCTTGCGGCCGCGCTGGCCGCGCTGCCGCCGGAGGTTCCCGTAACGGTAATCGGCGCCGCCTCCAACCTCATCATCCGCGACGGCGGCATTCCGGGCGTGACCGTGAAGCTGGTCCGCGGCTTCGCTGCGATCGAGCGCGACGGGGATGCGCTGATCGCCGGCGGGGGCGCGCTCGATGCGACGGTCGCGGAGTTCGCGGCGGCCGAGGGGCTGACCGGGCTCGAGTTCCTGTGCGGCATTCCGGGCACCATCGGCGGGGCGGTGGCGATGAACGCCGGCGCCTATGGTGGGGACATCGCGGGTATCCTCGACTGGGCGGAGGTGGTGGCGCGAAGCGGCGAGATCGTGCGCGTGCCGGCGGCGAAGCTGGCGCTCGCGTACCGGCATGCAAGCCTGCCGCCTGGGGGCATCGTGGTGCGCGCGCGCCTGATGGGCCAGCCCGGCGACCGCGCGGCAATCGCGGCGCGAATGGCGGAGATACGTTCCAAGCGCGAAACAACGCAGCCGGTGCGCTCGCGTACCGGCGGCTCGACGTTCCGCAACCCGGAGAACCGGGATGGGATGCGCGCCTGGGAGCTGATCGACGCTGCGGGCTGCCGTGGGCTCACCCGCGGCGCGGCGCAGGTCTCGGAGTTGCACTGCAATTTCCTGATCAACACCGGCGGCGCCACTGCGGCCGAACTCGAGGGACTGGGCGAGGAGGTACGCCGCCGGGTGCACGAATCGAGCGGCATCACGCTGCAATGGGAGATCAGGCGCATCGGCGTCCACGCGACCGCGACCCGCGACACCGATGGGGGCACGGCATGAAGAGTGTCGCGGTGCTCTATGGCGGGATCTCGGCCGAGCGCGAGGTGAGCCTCGCCTCCGGGCGGCAGGTGATCGCGGCATTGAAGAGCGCGGGCTACGCGGTGCGCGCGGTCGAGGTCGGGCCGGACATCACGCGCACGATCGCGGCCCTCGATCCGCGGCCTGACGCCGTGTTCAACGCGCTGCACGGACGCTTCGGCGAGGACGGGTCGATCCAGGGCGTGCTGGACTGGCTTGGCATCCCCTATACGCATTCCGGGGTCCGGGCCTCGGCGCTGGCGATGGACAAGGCGGCGGCCAAAGCGGTGTTCGCCGCCGCCGGGCTACCCGTCGCGAAGGGTGGCGTGGTGGATATCGCCGCACTCGAACACGCCGACCCGATGCCCCTGCCCTACGTGGTCAAGCCCGTGAACGAGGGTTCCTCGGTCGGCGTGGAGATCTTGCGCGAGGGGGGCAACCGGCGCGCGGCGGTCGCCGCGGGCTGGCGCTTCGGGCCGGTGGCGATGGTCGAGGAATACATCCCGGGGCGCGAGC
>JAJYFW010000253.1 GCA_021785335.1 Pseudomonadota bacterium | reverse complement strand
TGGGCGGCGCACAGCCCGTCAAGGCTCTCATCGACGTAGTCGGCGGGATCGTTCAGCAGCTTTTTCATGGACTTTCTCCCCTGAGGCGACGCGGCCCGGGCCTGGCCGCTAGTAGGACAGGCGGCGACTGCCCTCGAACATCGTGATCGGCGGATAGGCGCGCTGGTCCGTCACCACGTCGAGCAGCGTGGTGCGCTCGGCGGCCAGCGCCTCCCTGAGCGCCGGCAGGAACTGCCCGGGATGCTCGATGCGCACGCCGGCGCAGCCGCACGCGCGGGCGATCGCCGCGTGATCGACGGCCTGGAAGTCGCAGGCATCGCTGTGCTCGCCGAACACCACCTTCTCGGCATGCTTCTGGTAGCCGAGCACCTGGTTGTTCAGCACCGCGAGCACGATATGCAGCCCCATCCGCCGCGACGTCTCCAGTTCCGACCACACATGCGCGAAGCCGCCGTCGCCGGCCAGGCAGAACACCTTCGCCTCCGGCCGGGCCGTCTTGGCGCCGAGCGCGAAGGGCAGGCCCCACCCCAGGCCGGCGAGACCGCGCGGGGTCACGAAGCGCATGCCCGCCCGCCGCGAGCGCAGGAAGTTGGCGATCCAGATCGATGCGTAGCTGGCGTCCGCCACCATGATCATGTCCGGGGTGAGCACGGTGTCGAGGTCGAGCATCAGGCGCTCCGGCCGGATCGGCGTCGCGTCGAGATCGACCGCCGCCTTCATGTCGGCTTCCCACGCCGCATGCCCGGCCGCGATCGCAGCCTCCACCGCTGGCCGGGCCGCCTTGCGCGCGGAGAGGTCGCGGGCCTTCAGCGCTTCCGTCAGCGCCGCCAGCGTCAGCCTGGCGTCGCCCACCAGCCGCAGCGCCTCATAGTTGCGGCCGATCTCCTGGCCGTCGATGTCGATGTGGATGTAGCGGGCATGCGGGGGATAGAGCTGCCAGCTGTCGGTGCCGTTCTGGTTGGTGCGGTTGCCGACCAGCAGAATGACGTCCGCGTCCGCCACCAGCGGCCGCATGTGGCGGGTGCGGCTGCGGGTGCCCATGAAGTAGCCGACCACGCCGACCGAGAGCGGATGGCCCTCGTCGGTGGCGCCTTTGCCCATCGCGGTGGTGGCAACCGGCAGCGACGCCACCTCCTGCAGCGCCGCAAGCTCCGCCGCCGCGTCGGAGGCGTGGACGCCGCCGCCGGCGATGACGAGCGGGGCGCGGGCCTCGGCGAGCAGTGCCGCCGCGACATCGATCAGGGTCGGCGCGGCGACGCTGCGGTCCAATGGGAAGGTGCCGAGCGAGCTGATCCGGTCCGGCGTGCCGGCGGGCGGCGCCTCGTTGAACAGGTCCACCGGCACCATCAGCACCGCGGGACCGGGCCGTCCGGACGCGGCGGCGGTGAACGCCATATCCACGTAATCATCGATGCGCGAAACGTCGGCGACGCGCCTGATCCATTTGGTGCAGCCCTTGAACAGCTCCAGGTGGTCGAGTTCCTGGAAGGCGTTCTTGTCGGTCTGCTGGCGATGCACGTCCTGGACGATGGCGACGATCGGCGTGGACGCCTTCAGCGCCTCGGCCAGCCCCGGCACCAGCAGGGTCGCGGCCGGGCCGTTCTGGGCGGTCACGACGGGCACCTTGTGCGAGACGCGGGCATAGGCGTCCGCCATCGCCGCGCCGGCGTTCTCGGTGCGATAGCCGATCTGGCGAATGCCGTAATGCGGGGCGGCGAGGAACAGAGCCGACGGGATGCTCTGCCCGAAGATGACCTCGACGCCGTGGCGCTTCAGCGCCTGCGCGAAGACATGGGCGCCGGTGGCGTTGCGCGGCACGGCAACCGGGGAAGCTTCGTTCGGGGCCATCTCGATCTCCTCCGATGCGCGGGTCTGCGCCGCGCGGCGTGGGCCTGGGCGCCCGCGGCGAACTGCCGCGGGCCGGTCACAGTGACCTAGCACTAGAAACGTTTTTATGAAACCGTTTTCCTTGCCGCAGCGCCGTGCCGCGCGACGCTTGTCAGACCACCCCGCCGTCCCGCAATGCCGCGATCCCGTCCGCGCTGCGGCCCAGCCGGTCCGCCAGCATCGCGTCGGTATCGGCGCCCAGGACCGGCGCACCGCGGCAGCGGCCGGTCCTGGCTGAACGCCGTCATGTCGGTTCCTCGTCTCAGACTTTCAGCAGCACGCGCTGCGGGTCGATCACCCTGCGGATCAGGTCGAGCTGTCGGGCATCCGGCTCCGGCGTCTGCGGGACCGGATGCGGCACCACCGGGCGGAAGGACATGTTGTCGAGCACCTGTTCCAGCGTCGCGCCGGGATGCAGCGAGCGCAGGCGCATGCGCCGGTCGGGCGAGGCAAAGTCGAACACTGCGAGGTCGGTGACGACGAGGTGCGGGCCGCCGGCGCCGAGGCCCCATTCCTCGCGCGTGCGGCCGTCGCGGGCGTGGCCGACGCTGGTCACGAAATCCACCTCCTCGACGAAGCTGCGCCGGTCCAGGTCCATCATCACGATCGGGCGGCGCACGAAGGCGAAATGCTCCGGCTGGGCCAGGCAGCCGACCAGGCGCACCCTGGGCCGGCGGTAGTCGCCGATGGCGGTGATGTTGAGGTTGCCGTGGGCGTCGATCTGCGCGCCCGAATCGAACGACACGTCGAAGCCGCCACGCGCCAGCATGTCGCACTTGTATCCGACGTCCGCCGGGCTGGCCGCGCCCTGCCAGTTGGTGAAGCTGCTCTGCCGCAGGTGATCGGGGATCGTGGAGAGGTCCGGCTCCAGCAGGTTGCCCCAATAGACCGCGGCCGCGGGCGCGTGCGTCATCTGCGCAAGGCGGATGGCGACCAGCGGGATGCCGACCGCGAGCGTGAAGGCGCGGCCGTTCGTGCCGACGCCCACGAATACCAGGTCGCCGTCCCGGATGGCGCCGGCGACCTGCACGGTGGCCAGTTCGTTGCGCGTGAACGCCATGACCTGCCCGCTCATCGTGCCGCCCCTGGCTGGGCGACATCCAGGCCCGCGAGCGTCGCCGTGCCGATCTTCTCCAGATAGGCCGCGTGCGTCGCGGGGGCGCGCGCGAACTCGTCGAGGTAGGCGCCGGCGCCAGTTGCGGTCGCCGAGCGGTCCAGATAGGCGCGGATATGTGCCTCGTCCTCGTCATAGAAGCCATCGACGGCGGCAGGATGGGCGCCGTAGGGCACTTCCACGATCGCCTCCACCATGTGGCCGGGCAGGTAGGTGAGGGCGGGGCGGCGACGCACCTCCTCGTGCGGGACGATCCGTTCCACCGTCACGATCAGGCGCCTGGCCGCCGCGCCCATCATCTGGTCCACGTCGTCGCTATCGCGCACCACCGGCCACTGCACGTTGCCGTAGCGGTCGCCGACATAGCCGTGCAGCAGGGTGAAATCGGCCTCGGCCGCCGCCACCGCCAGCAGGCGCTGCCCGGTGATGGGGCAGGCATATTCGCGGATCTGCTCGGGGTTGCGCAGCGCGATGTCGGAACCGAACAGCGCGCGGATCGGCAGCGACGGCAAACCCTGGCCGGCGGCGCGCAGCCGCGCCACCATCGCGGTTTCCGAGAAGTCGCGCACCTCGATCTCGCCGGCCTCGACCGCCCGGCGGAAATTGGGCGCGAGGCCGAAGCCGAACATGCCGGCATAAATGCCCTCGTAGCGCCGGATCGCGCCGGCGGCGGCCAGGAAATCCACCGCGGTGGTGGCCGCCCAGGTGAGCACGGTCAGGTCGCGCACGCCGCGGCGGATCAGCGCACGCACGGCCGCATTCGGCGGGCGCCGCAGCAGCGCGCCGCCGAGGGCGAGCGTGCAGCCGCTGCGGATCGGCGCAAGCGCCTGCTCCAGCGGGACGAGCCTGTCCTTCATCGCGCGGGTGCGGACGCCGCGCCCGCCGGCGCATGAATGGATAAATGCTGGGCCATCGCCGGCGCCTCCCTGGGGTTCGGGCACGGCCGGGAAGCGGCCGCGATTTCCCCGTTGACCGGGGCAATAGAAACGTTTTTAGTGATTTTGGGAAATGCATGTCAAGGGCTGGCGGGGAAACGGGCACATGGCCGGGCAAGGGACGCAAGCCCTCGTCGCGATGTCGGGCATCTGCAAGTCGTTCAACGGCTTCCCGGTCCTGCGCGCGGTCGATCTGGAGATCCGTACGGGCGAGGTGCATGCGCTGGTCGGTGAGAACGGCGCCGGCAAATCGACGCTGATGAACATCCTTGCCGCGGCGATTCCGCGCGACGCCGGCAGCATCCTGCTCGACGGCCGACCGCTGCAGGCGACCTCGCCCGCCCAGGCGATCGCGCACGGTATCGCCATGATGCACCAGGAGCCCAGGCTCGCCGCGCCATTGAGCGTGGCCGAGAACATCTTCATGGGGCGCCTGCCGCGCCGGCCCGGCGGG
>JAJYFW010000252.1 GCA_021785335.1 Pseudomonadota bacterium | reverse complement strand
GCGGCGGCTCGCGCTTGCCGTCGGCCTCGCCGATATCGGCGGCGTCTGGCCGCTCACGCGCATCACCGCCGCGCTTTCGGAACTCGCGGAGGCGGCGCTCGCGGCCAGTGTCGACCACCTGCTGTACCACGCGGCGGATCTGCGGCTGCCGCGCCGCGCCAGCCCCTCCGTGCGCTGCGGCTTCACCGTGCTCGGCATGGGCAAGCTCGGCGCCGGCGAGCTCAACTACTCGAGCGACATCGACCTGATCCTGTTGCAGGACCCGGACGCCGGGACCTATCGCGGCGAGGCCCCGGCGCAGTTCTGGGCCCGCATGGCGCGCGACATCGCGAGCCTGATGGAGGCGCGCGACGCCGACGGCTATGTGTTCCGCGTCGATCTGCGCCTGCGCCCGGATCCGGCCGCGACCCCGCCCGTGGTCGCGCTGCCCGCGGCGCTCGCCTACTACGAGAGCATGGGCCAGAACTGGGAGCGCGCGGCGATGCTGAAGGCGCGCCCGGTCGCCGGCGACATCGCGCTCGGCCAGCAGTTCCTCGACGCGATCCGCCCCTTCGTCTGGCGCCGCCATCTCGACTTCGCCGCCATCGCCGACATCGAGGCGATGAAGCGGCGCATCGACGCGCACAAGGGCACCGCGCTCGCCGCCAGCGCCGACCCCGTCGAACGCCTGCTCGGCCACGACGTGAAGCTCGGAGAGGGCGGCATCCGCGAGATCGAATTCCTCGCCCAGACGCAGCAGCTGGTCTGGGGCGGCCGCGCGCCGGAGCTGCGCACGCCGCGCACGCTCGAGGCGCTGCCCGCGCTCGCCGCCGCCGGGCATGTCGGCCAGGAAGCCGCCTCCTTCCTCGCGCGCGCCTACCAGCGGCTGCGCGCGGTGGAGCACCGGCTGCAGATGGTCACCGATCATCAGACCCACAGCCTGCCGCGCACCCGCGGCGAATTCGCGGCCTTCGCCGCGTTCATGGGCGCGCCGGGCGCGGAGGCCTTCGCGCGCGACCTCGCCACCCTGCTCGACGACGTGCGAGCGCGCTTCGCCGACGTGTTCGGCCACGCCACCGACGAGGCGCCGCCGCTCGACTTCACCGGGCCCGAGCCGCCGCCGAGCACCATGGCGGCCCTGCGCTCGATGGGTTTCGCCGAGCCCGCGGCGGCAGCCGAACTTGCCACCGGGTGGCTCGCCGGCCGACCGCGCTCGCTGCGCTCGGAGCGTTCGCGCGGCCTGATGGCGCGGCTGCTGCCCTCGCTCCTGGAGGCGCTGGCCGAGCAGCGCTCGCCGGACGCGGTGCTGCAGCGCTTCGACGCGTTCCTGGCCCGCCTGCCCGCGGGCGTGCAACTGCTGTCGCTGTTCGAGCGCAACCCGGCGTTGATGCGCCGCATCGCGGGCGTGCTCGGCGCCTCGCCGGCGCTCGCCGAGCATCTGGCGCGCCATCCCGCGGCGCTGGACGGGCTGCTGGCGCCGGAGCCTCCGCGCGCGGTCTTTGCCCGCATGCGCGCGCGCCTCGGCGACGCCGTGGACCTGGAATCCGCGATCGAGGTGGTGCGCGAGACCGTTCGCGCGCAGGATTTCTTCACCGCCGTCGCGACGCTGGAGGGGCGGATGGACGCGGATGCCGCCGGCGAGGCCCGCAGCGCCGCCGCGGATGCCGCGTTGCGGGCGCTCCTGCCGCGCGTGCTCGCCGATTTCGCCGTCCGCCACGGACGCGTGCCCGGCGGCGGCATGGCCGTCGTGTTGCTGGGCAAGGCGGGCGGGCTGGAGATGATGGCGGGCTCCGATCTCGACCTCATGTTCATTTACGACCATCCGGCATCCTCGAGCCACAGCACGGCGCGCGGAGGTGCCCGCGAACTGCCGGCGAGCCAGTGGTTCATCCGCGCCGTGCATTCCTTCGTCGCTGCCGTCACCGCGCCGGATGCGGCGGGACCCATGTACGCGGTGGACATGCGGCTGCGCCCCTCGGGCAACAAGGGGCCGGTGGCGGTGCCGGCCGCCGGCTTCGCCCGCTACCACGCGACCGAGGCCTGGACCTGGGAGCGCATGGCACTCACGCGCGCCCGCGTGGTCGCGGGGCCGGCGAGGCTGCGCGCGCGCGTCACCGCGATGATCGCCGAGGCCCTGCGCGTGCCTGACGCCTCGCACGTGCGCGAAGACGCCGCGGCGATGCGCGCCCGCTTGGCCCGCGAACTGCCGCCCACTGGCCCGTGGGACGCCAAGCACCGGCTCGGCGGGCAGATGGAGGTGGAGTTCATCGCCCAGGCGCTCAGCCTCATCCACCCTGGCGCCGCTCACCCGACGACGCGCGTGGCCCTCGCGCAGCTGCGCGATGCCGGCGCGCTGGATGCTGCCGAGGCCGCGACGCTGATCCACGCCGACCACACCTGGCGCACGCTGATGGGGACGCTGCGGCTCGCGCCCCCGGACCGCGACGCACTGCCTGCGCCGGTGCTCGCCGCCCTTGGCGCCACGGATGCCTCGGAGCTTGCCGCGCGGCTCGACACGATGGCCGCCAAGGTCCGCCGCATCTTCGAGACTCGCATCGGCCCCGTGAGATAAGACACGCCATGCCCAGAACCCTCCGCCTCGCCGCCGCCCAGATGGGCCCCACGCAACGCGCCGACACGCGGGAGGCGACGCTCGCGCGCATGCTCGTCCTGCTCGACCAGGCGGCGGCGCAGGGCGTGCAGCTCCTGGTCTATCCGGAGCTGGCCTTCACCACCTTCTTCCCGCGCTGGCTCATGACGGAGGACGAGGTCGAGACCCATGTCGAGCCCGCGATGCCCAACCAAGCGGTGCGGAAGCTGTTCGACCGTGCCCGTTCGCTCGGCATCGGCTTTTATGTCGGCTACGCGGAACGCGCCGGCGCCGAGCGCTTCAACGCCGCCATCACCACTGCGCCGGACGGCGCCATCCTCGGCCATTACCGCAAGGTGCACCTGCCCGGCACCGTCGAGCCGCGCGCGGGCGAGCGTCATCAGCAGCTGGAGAAGCGCTACTTCGCCTATGGCGATCTCGGCTTTCCCGCCTTTCGCGGCGCCGCCGCCTGGGGCTCCCCGATCATGGGCATGCTGATCTGCAACGACCGCCGCTGGCCGGAAGCCTGGCGCGTCTATGCGCTGCAGGGCGTGGAGCTGATGCTGATGGGCTACAACTCCGCCGCCCGCGACCCCAACGGCGGTGACGCGGAATCAGCGGAGCGGCGGACGTTCCACTCCACGCTCGCGGTGCAGGCCAACGCCTACATGAACGCGACCTGGGCCGTGGCCACGGCCAAGGCGGGCGTGGAGGATGGCGCGGGGCTGATCGGCGGGTCCTGTATCGTCTCGCCCGACGGCATCGTCGTGGGCCAGGCGACGACGCTTGGCGACGAACTGGTGGTGGCGGATTGCGACCTCGATGCCTGCCGCCAGGGCAAGACCAAGATGTTCGACTTCGCCGCCCATCGCCGGCCGCAGCACTATCGCCGCATCGTCGAGCAGACCGGCGCCGTCATCGAAGTCTGAGGTTGACGCGACCGCCAGCGCGGCCAAGTTCAGCGCAGGAGATGGGGAAAACGAGATGACATTGACGGAAGGCGACAAGGCACCGGATTTCACCATGCCGGCAAGCGGCGGGCGGACCGTCAGCCTCAAGGCCATGAAGGGAAAGCCGTTCCTGCTCTACTTCTACCCCAAGGCGGACACGCCGGGCTGCACCAGGGAGGCGTGCGCCTTCCAGGAAGCGCTGCCGCAGCTGGGCAGAATCGGCATCGAGGTGATCGGCGTCTCCAAGGACAAGATGAAGCCGATCGAGGCCTTCGCCGAAAAATACGGGCTGAAGTTCCCGCTCGCCTCCGACGAGGACGTCTCGGTCGCCAAGGCCTATGGCGTCTGGGTCGAGAAGTCGCGCTATGGGCGCAAGTACATGGGCGTGGAGCGCGCCAGCTTCCTCATCGACGGGCACGGGAGGGTCGCGAAAATCTGGCCCAAGGTGAAGGTGGACGGCCACGCCGCCGAGGTGCTCGCCGCCGCGAAGGCGCTGGGGTAGCGCCGCGTCAGACCAGCGCCGGCTCCCGGCGCGGCCGCCGCCTCCAGCGCCGCACCGCGCCGATCACCGCCACGATCGCATACATGATCCCGATCCACACCGCCGGCCGCGGCCAGGGCGTGAATCGCAGGTTCGCCGCCAGCACCCGCAGAGCGGGCAGGCCGGTCTCGGTTGCGTACCACAGCGACTCGAACGTCGCCGTCGCCAGCGCTGCGGCCAGGGCGAGTACCGCGAACAGCAGCGGCCGCGCCTGCACCCGCCGCGGCAGCAACCGCCAGCTGCCGAGCCAGAAGAACACCCCGGCCGCGAACACCGCGTTGGTGATATCGATCTTCGCCTGCATGAAGTAGTGCAGCAGCGCCAGCACCGTG
>JAJYFW010000251.1 GCA_021785335.1 Pseudomonadota bacterium | reverse complement strand
GGTGGTGGCGGGGCTCGGGGGCATTTTCGTGGAACTGCTGCGCGACACCGCGATCGCGCCGGCGCCGCTGGCGCTGGGCGAGGCCCGCGCGCTGCTGGAGGGGTTGAAGGGTGCGGCGATCTTCCGTGGCTTCCGCGGCCTGCCGCCGGTCGATCTCGACAAACTTGCCGCCATCCTGTGCGGCCTCGGCGCTTTCATCGCCGACCACGCCGGGACGGTCGCGGAGGTGGACATCAACCCGCTGATCGCAACGGCGGATGGCCTGGTCGCGGTCGATGCCTTGATCGTAAGGTGTGGGCCCAATGGCCCCAGCGGCGAAGGGAGCGGAGCCCCGCGCTAGAATCTCTCGACCCAGGGCCGGACTTCGACCTCGAAGCTCCACGCGCTGCGATGCTGGTTGAGCGCGTGCCAGGCGGTCTCCGCGATCGCGTCGGGGTCGAGCAGCGAGTCCGGCGCCTCCGCCGGCACGGGGCGCGCGGCGCTGCGGATGCCGCCGTCGATCACCAGGTGCAGCACGTGGATACCCTTCGGCCCAAGCTCGCGGGCCATCGACTGCGCCAGCCCGCGCAGGGCGAATTTCCCCATCGCGAACGGCGCCGACTGCGCGAAGCCCTTCACGCTGGCGCTGGCGCCGGTGAACAGGATCGCGCCGCCGCCCGCAGCCAGCATCCGCCGCGCTGCGTGCTGTCCAACGTGGAACCCGCCCATCGCCGAGACCGCGAGCGCCTGCGCCACCGCATCCGGATCGAGTTCCGCGATCGGGCCGCGCACGCGGGCACTCGGGTTGAACACGACGAGGTCGAGCGGCGGCTGCGCCGCATCCACCGCCGCGAACAGCTGCGCCACGGATGCCGGATCGGCGACGTCGCAGCCATGTGCCGTGGCCCTCGTCTCGGCGGCGAGTGCGGCGAGTTTCCCGGGATGGCGGGAAGCGAGCGCCACCTTGATTCCAGCGGCGGCGAAACGGCGCGCGATCGAGGCCGAAAATCCCGGGCCGACGCCGACGACGAGGGCGGAACGGAAGGCGGGTGCGGACATCGGGTTTGCTTCTCCTGATATGGCCGGGCTGACATGGCGCCGGCCCGACGGGTAAGCTAGCCCTTCTTTGCGTGGAGGGCGCGATGCCGATCCCGACCATCACCGTCATCTCGGATGCGATCTGCCCCTGGTGCTTCATCGGCAAGCGCCAGCTCGAGCGGGCGCTGGCGATCCTCGCCGCCGATCAGGGCCAGGAATTCGCCGTCGCCTGGTACCCCTACCAGCTCAACCCGGACATGCCGGTGGAGGGCGTGGAGCGCGCCGCCTACCGCGCCGCCAAGTTCGGCAGCGTCGAGCGAGGCCGCGAGATCGACGCGCGGGTGGGGCAGGCCGGAGCGGCGGTCGGCATCGATTTCAACTTCTCGGCGATGCGGCGCACGCCCAACACCGTCGCGGCACATCGCGTCATCCGCGCCGCCGGTGCCGGGGGGCGGCAGAACGCGGTGGTGGAACGGCTGTTCACCGCCTATTTCCTCGAGGGCCGGGACATCGGTGATCCCGAGGTGCTCGCCGCCTGCGATGCGCAGGCCGGCGGTGATGCCGCGGCAACGCTTGCGATGCTGGCTTCGGACGCGCATCAGGCCGAGGTGCTGGCCGAGGACAATGCCGCGCGGCGTGCCGGGATTTCCGGCGTACCCAGCTTCGTACTGGCGAACCACGTGCTTTTCTCCGGTGCGGTGCCGGCGGAGACGATGGCGGAGGCGTTCGCCGAGGCGTGGAAGGTTCTGGGCCGTGACGCCGCCTGAGGCTTTGCGCGGGGCGACGCCAGGCGTCGATCGAGAAAATCAATCGAACGATCGACGAGATAATGTAGTGACGGAGCAATCGGATCGGGTGATGATTCCATTATCGGAATGACATCGGCGCGCGGAATTTCGGATTGTCGGGGCTAATTTTCTTGAGCAATTCGAAATCGGGCAGTATGGCGCAATTATGACGTCACGCCCATGCGCGGGCAAAGGTGGACCAGTGCGCCAAAAACAAGGGGAGGAAATGTCGCGTCATGAGCGGATTTTTCGATCGGGCGCATAGCATTGCGCCGCCCGACTACAACCGGTCCCTGATTCCGCCCGCGGCTTTGGCGGTGCATCTCTCGATCGGCTCGGTCTATGCGTTTTCCACCTTCAACCTGCCGCTGACGCATCTCATCGGCGGCACCAGGCACGCGCCGGGCGACTGGACGATCCCCGACGTGCTGTGGATCTTCTCCATCTCGATCCTCGTGCTCGGGCTCGCTGCGGCGGTGTTCGGCCGCTGGGTGGAACGCGTCGGGCCGCGCAAGACGATGTTCGTCGCCGCCTGCTGCTTCGGCGGCGGCTTCCTGGTCAGCGCGGTGGGCGTCGTCTCGCACCAACTCTGGCTGATCTATCTCGGCTACGGCGTAATTGGCGGCTGCGGCCTCGGCCTCGGCTATATCGGTCCCGTCTCGACCCTGATCAAATGGTTCCCGGACAAGCCCGGCATGGCCACCGGCATCGCCATCATGGGCTTCGGCGGCGGCGCCTTCATCGCGGGGCCGCTTTCGGTTTCGCTGATGGCGCATTTCAAATCCGCGACGTCCTCGGGCGTGGCCGAGACCTTCGTCGTCATGGGTATCGCCTACTTCATCATGATGACGTTCGGCGCCCTGATCGTCCGCCTGCCGGCGCCCGGCTGGAAGCCCGCAGGCTGGACCGCGCCCGCGGTGCCGAAAAAGATGGTGACGACCGCGAACGTGGAGGCCGCGGCGGCGCTGCGCACGCCGCAGTTCTACCTGCTGTGGCTGGTACTCTGCATGAACGTCACCGCCGGCATCGCGGTGCTGTCGCAGGCGAGCCCGATGCTGCAGGAGAGTTTCAAGGGCATTTCGCCGGCGGCGGCGGGCGGCTTCGTGGGCCTGCTGAGCCTGTTCAACATGGCGGGCAGGTTCTTCTGGTCCTCACTCTCCGACCTCATCGGCCGCAAGGCCACCTATGCCTGCTTCTTTGTCTTGGGCATCATCCTGTACTGGTTCGCGCCAACCCTGGGTGATGCGGGCGAGCTCACGCTTTTCGTCCTGGCGATCTGCATCATCATCAGCATGTATGGCGGCGGCTTCGCGGCGGTTCCCGCGTACCTCAAGGACATCTTCGGCGGCATGCAGGTCGGCGCAATCCATGGCGTGTTGCTGACCGCCTGGTCGGCGGCGGGCGTGTTCGGCCCGCTGCTCATTGGCCAGCTCCGCGCCTATGAGGCATCGCTCGGCATGAAGGGGGCGGAACTCTATGCCAGCACGCTGCACGTCATGTGCGGCCTGCTGGTCGTCGGGCTAATCGCCAACCTGCTGATGTCGCCGGTGCACGAGAAACACCATTACCAGGGTGCCGTCGGACAGGAGGCGAACTGATGAGCGCTCGCATGGTCATCTACTGGGCGGTGGTCGGACTTCCGCTCGCCTGGGGCGTTATCCACACGCTGCAATCGGCGGTGGCGCTGTTCAGGTAGAAGCGTCGGGACAGGGCAGGCGGAACACCAGTTCCGTCCGCCCTTCCCGGTGCGGATTGGGCAGGCGACGAATCAGCACACCGTCGTTACGCTCGATCACGCGGCGCGAGATCGCGTTTTCGGAATCGCAGCAGACCTCGACGCGTGCCATCCCCGCCTCGCGCGCGACGGCGAGCATCATCCCCAGCGCCTGTCTCGCGTAACCCCGGCGGCGCTTCCACGGCACCACGGCGTGGCCGATATGGCCGAGCACATGTTCCGGCAACGCCTCCGTCCCAGGCACGTGGCGGAAGTTGATCGAGCCCGCGAATTCCCCGTCCCACATCCACCGCACGCACCCCGGCAGACGCTCCACCATGCGCCCGTCCGGCAGCGCGATCGTCTCGCCCGGTTTCGGCACCAGGCTCTCAAGGAACCCATCGGCGTCGGCGCGCAATGAGGCGAGGTGCTCGCCGCTCACGTCGCGCAGCGTGTTGGGCGACCAGCCGGTCTCCAGCGCGGCGGCGTAGCTCGCGAGGTGCTCGCTGGCCGGCACGACGAGTGAGAAGGGCATGGCGTCGGGCATGCGGGCGATGTATCGGTTTTCCCACTCGTTGGAAAACCGCGCATGACCGCTCCAAAGGAAGCCGCCAGCGTCCACGCCTGGCACGCCCACGTGTATTACACGCCCGAAACTCGCTCGAAGGCGGAACAATTGCGCGCTTGGGTGGCGGAGCGCCATCCCGCGGCACGGCTCGGCCGCTGGCACGACGCCAGCGTCGGCCCGCATCCGCAATCGATGTACCAGATTGCCTTCGCCCCGGAGGATTTCCCGGCCCTCGCCCCGTTCCTCGCCCTCAACCGCCAGGGCCTGACCATCCTGCTGCATCCCGAGACCGGAAGGCCGAAGGACGACCAT
>JAJYFW010000250.1 GCA_021785335.1 Pseudomonadota bacterium | reverse complement strand
CGCCGCCGCCACCGCGGCCCGCAGCCGCGGATTGGACGCCACTTCAGGCAAGCCCTGCCGCGCCGCCACCGTGATCTCGCGGATCAGCCGCGCGAACTGCCGCGCCCGGCGCGCGTCCTGCGCGCCCTTGCGGTGCATGATGTTCTTGAACTGCGAATGCCCAGCCATAGAAATCTCCAGAAAAAGGCCAGGCCGCCTAGACGCCCGGCAGCGCCTGGGACAACCGCCCGCCCATGCGCACCGGCTCGACGCGCGTCGCCAGCCCCGTCGCGTCGTCGGTCTCGACATAGAGCCCGCACACCGTCGCCTCGCCATCCGCCGGGTGCAGCTTCTCGCCCGGCAGCTTCCTGAGGAACCGCGCCGTCGCGATCGTCTTGTCCATGCCGATCACCGAATCATAGTCGCCGCACATCCCGGCGTCGGACTGGAACGCCGTCCCGCCGGCGAGGATCGTGTGGTCCGCGGACGGGCAATGCGTGTGCGTGCCCACCACCGCGCTCACCTGCCCGTCGAACAGATGCGCGAACGCCCATTTCTCGCTCGTCGCCTCGGCGTGGAAATCGACCAGGATCGCCTGCACCGAGGCACCGAGCCTGTGCTTCGCCAACTCCCCGGCCATCGCCCGGAACGGACAGTCGAGCGGGTCCATGTAGAGCCGCCCCATCGCACTCGCGACCAGCGCCTTGCGCCCGTCCGCGAGTTCCACCATCGCGCACCCGGCCCCCGGCGTGCCCGGCGGGAAGTTCATCGGCCGGATCAGCCGCGGATGACCGGCGATGTACGGAACGATCTCCTTGCGGTCCCAGGCATGGTTGCCCAGCGTGATCACGTCCGCCCCGGCGCCGAACAGCGCCTCCGCCATGTCCGGCGCCAGCCCGAACCCGTGCGAGGCGTTCTCCGCGTTGATGACGGCGAGATCGATCCGCAACCGCTCGCGCAGTTTCGGCAGCGCGGCGACGGCGGCATCGCGGCCGGTACGCCCGACCGTGTCGCCCAGGAAAAGGATGCGCATTCAGGCCCCTGGAATGATGATGACGCCGCGCTCGGTGGCGACCGCGGCCAGGCGCGCGTCGTAGTCGCCGGCCGGCACTTCGTCCAGTTCCTGCGCCGCGAACGCACAGCCGACCGCAACGGCTCCCGGCAGGCCCGCCAGCGTCCGGTCATAGTACCCGCCGCCATACCCGAGCCGCCGCCCCTCGCGGTCGAACGCCAGCAGCGGCACGTAGAGCACCGCGGGAACCCCCACCGGCGCGTCCGGCCGCAACGTCCCGAAGCGCTCGCGCACCATCGCGACCCCCGGATACCAATGCCTGAAAATCAGTGGGTTACCACGCCTTGGTGTCTCCGGCAGCAAGACCGGATGCCCGAGCGCGAAAAGCGCCTCGAGCAGCGGCCTGATGTCGATCTCCCCCGGCAGCGGCCAGTAGCCGGAGACCGCGGCACCCGCAGGCGGCGGCATCTCGCCCAGCACGTGCCGCGCCAGCCTCGCTCCCAGCGCCGGGTCCTGCCCCGCGCGCCGAGCCAGTGCCAGCTCCCGCGCCTTCGCCTTGGCCGCGATCAATTGTTCCGGGGAAAGCGTGTGCGGAGCCGCCATGGCCGTTGGCTATGCCATCCTCCCAGAGCCTGCTAGTGCAGGTGGGCGCCAGAATACCGCGACCAAGGCCACGGCAGAGCCAGCTCCCGAGAGGTTGCTATCGGCCCCGGGGATGATTGAACCTGACGCACCGGGCAGCCCCGCATTCATCACATAGGGCCGCGCCCGGCCCGCCGCAACGCCCGGGCCCGACGATTATCCGGCGTCGAGCTGCCCCTCTATCGCCTCGGCGCGCTCGGCAGCTTCGCCAGTCGCCGCCGCAGCGCCGCGTCGGACTTCGCCTCCCGCGCGGCCTCCCGCGCCGGATGCTCCGCCGGCCGCGCCGCGCGCAGTTGCGCCGCCTCCAGCTTCAGGTCGTGGAGCTCGTCCGCCATCAGCAGCGCCGCCAGCACCAGCAGCCGGGATTCGCCGGACTGACCGCCCAGCGCCTTGATGCTGTTCACCCGCGACTCGATCTCGTTGGCCATCGCGGTCAGGTGCGCCTCCTGCCCGTCCTCGCAGCCCACGACATAGGCGTAGCCGTTGATGCGGATGGTCATCTGCGCCATGGCCGGATCCTCGCCTAGTTGCCCAAAGCCTGGCGCAGCCGCGCGATCACGGCATCGAGCCGCAGCGCCAGCGTCGCGTCGGCCCCGCCCGCCTCGATCGTCCCGCCCGCAACCGCGGCCGCGGGATGCATTCGCGCCGCCAGGATCGCGATTCGCTCCAAGGCCTCCTCGATGCGGTCGGCCGCATCCTCGCCCGGCGCCGTCGCGTCATCGGTTCCGCTCACCGCCGTCCCCTTCTTCACGCACGCTTGAGTTTCAACCGATAACGGGCTTGAACGTCAAGCATGTTTCCGGGCCCGATCGTTCTCGTCACCGATCGCCAGGCTTGTCTGGCGGCGGTTTCCGCGGGTCGGCCCGTCACTCTGCTCTCACCGGAGAACGCCGCCGCGACCCTGGGTCCGCTGTGGTGGCGGGCGCTCGCAGAGGCCGCGCGCGCCCGGGCAACCGCGCCGGTGGCCGACATCCTCGACTGCGGCGACGCCCCCGGCTACGCGATGGCCGCGCTGCGCTGCGGCTGCCGCGCGCTGGTGCTTGCCCCCGGCCCCGCCTTCGCCCGGGTCGCCGCCGCCGCCACGACCATCGGCGCCACGGTCCTCGCCTCGCGCCCGCCAGCCATGACAATCCTTGACTGGCACCGCGCGTGACAGCGGGCCGCGCGCCTTGCTACGACGCGCCGAAATCCGTTCGGAGGGACTCCATGCGCATCACCCAGCGCGTCAAGCGCATCCTGGATCATTACGAGAGCGACAATCCCGGCACCAGGGCCAACCTCGCCCGCATCCTCATGGAGGGCAAGCTCGGCGGCACCGGCCGCCTGGTCATCCTGCCCGTCGACCAGGGCTTCGAGCACGGCCCGGCGCGCAGCTTCGCGCCCAACCCGGCGGCCTACGACCCGCACTACCATTTCCAGCTCGCGATCGAGGCCGGCCTCTCCGCCTATGCCGCCCCCCTCGGCATGATCGAGGCGGGTGCCGCCACCTATGCCGGCGCCATCCCCACCATCCTCAAGCTCAACTCCTCCAACTCGCTCGCCGGCGCCAAGGACCAGGCCGTCACCGGCTCGGTCGCGGACGCGCTGCGCCTCGGCTGCTCGGCCATCGGCTTCACCATCTATCCAGGCAGCGAGTACGCCTTCGAGCAGATGGAGGAACTGCGCGAACTCGCGGACGAGGCGAAGGCCGCGGGCCTCGCCGTCGTGGTCTGGAGCTATCCGCGCGGCCCCAACCTCGACAAGGCCGGCGAGACGGCCGTCGATATCTGCGCCTATGCCTGCCACATGGCGGCCCTGATGGGTGCCCACATCATCAAGGTGAAGCCGCCCACCGAGCACCTCTCGCTCGAGGCCGCGAAGAAGGTCTACGAGGCACAGAAGATCGACATCTCCACGCTCTCCAAGCGCGTCGAGCACGTGATCCAGACCGCCTTCGCCGGCAAGCGGATCGTCGTGTTCTCCGGCGGCGAGGCCAAGAGCCTCGACGGCCTCTACGAGGAAGTCCGGGCCCTGCGCGACGGCGGCGCCAACGGCTCCATCATCGGCCGCAACACCTTCCAGCGCCCGAAGGCCGAGGCGCTGGCGATGCTCAACAAGATCATCGAGATCTACCAGGGCAAGGCCTGAAGGTCCGGCGTGACGATCTGGCGTGACGGGGAACCGCGCGTGAGCGAACGCTGCCGCCTCTACCTCGTCACGCCTCCCGCGATCGAGCTGGCGACCTTCCCGGACACGCTCGCCGCGGCACTCGACGCCGGCGACGTCGCCTGCCTGCAGATCCGCCTCAAGGACGCATCGGACGACGCCATCCGCCGTGCCGCTTCCGTCATAGTTCCGGTTTCGCAATCGCGCGGCGTCGCGGTGCTGATGAACGACCGCCCCGACCTCGCGATCGAAACGGGCTGCGATGGCGCCCATGTCGGCCAGACGGACATGGGCGCCCGCGAGGCCCGCCGCATCCTCGGCGACCTCACGCTCGGCGTCACCTGCCACGCCAGCCGCGACCTCGCCTTCCAGGCCGGCGAGGATGGTGCCGACTACGTCGCCTTCGGCGCCTTCTTCCCCACCGCGAGCAAGGACGCGGCCACCCGCGCCGAGCCGGAGCTGCTCGCCTGGTGGTCCGATATCGCAACGATCCCCTGTGTCGCCATCGGCGGCATCACGCCCGGCAATTGCGCGCCCCTCGTGCGCGCCGGCGCGGACTTTCTCGCCGTCATCGGCGCCGTCTGGGCGCACTACGACGGCCCCGCGGCAGGCGTGCGCGCCATGAACGAAGCCATCGAC
>JAJYFW010000249.1 GCA_021785335.1 Pseudomonadota bacterium | reverse complement strand
GTGGTCGCACTCACCTGGCCCGGCAACGGCGGCACGGCGCCGCTCGCCTTCGTCGGCAAGGGCCTCACCTTCGACACCGGCGGCGTCTCCATCAAGCCGGCGGCGGGGATGGAGACGATGCGCGCCGACATGGCCGGGGCGGCGGCCTGCGCCGGGGCGATCATGGCGCTCGCCTTGCGCCGCTCCCCATGCCCCGCCGTCGCGGTGCTGGCACTGGCCGAGAACGCGATCGGCGCGGACGCATGGAGGCCCTCGGACGTGATCGAGATGGCGGACGGCACGCAGGTCGAGATCGTCGATACGGACGCGGAAGGAAGGATCGCGCTCGCGGACGCGCTGGTGTGGACGCGGCGGCGGTTCTCGCCGCGGCTGATGGTGGACGCCGCGACGCTGACCGGCAGCATCGTGACGGCACTCGGCCACCACCGCGCCGGCCTGTTCTGCGACGACGAGACGCTGGCGCAGCGGCTGCTCGCGGCCGGCGAGGCGACGGGCGAGGCGCTGTGGCGCATGCCGATGGGCGGCGGCTATCGCGAGGACCTCAAGTCCGACATCGCGGACCTGCGCCACTGCCTGCCGGAGAGGATGCAGCCCGATGCGTGCCACGCGGCGAGCTTCCTGCGACATTTCGCGGGCGAGACGACCTGGGCGCATCTAGATATCGCGGGCGTCGAGGCGCACGAGGAAGCGGACGAGGAACACGCGGCCGGGCCCACCGGCTTTGGCGTGCGGCTGCTCGATGCGCTTGCCGCCAGGTATGAGGCGGATGGCTGAGATCGGCTTCTACCACCTCACGCGCACGGGCCCGGACCAGGCACTGCCGCAACTGCTCGGGCGCACGCTGGCCGCGGGCGAACGTGCGGTGGTGCGCGTCGGCTCCGAGGAGCGACTGGAGGCGCTGGACGCGGCGTTGTGGCTGGTGGCGGAGCCGGACTGGCTGCCGCACGGCTCCAGCCGCACGGGGGACGCCGACCTGCAGCCGATCTGGCTCACCACCGAGGACCCCGGGCCGGACGGCGCGCCGAACGGGGCGCGCTTCCTGTTCCTGATCGACGGGACGACGAGCGCCCGGCTCGACGCCTTCGCGCGCGTGTTCGACCTCTTCGACGGCGCCGATCCCGAGGCGGTGGAGGCCGCACGGGCACGCTGGGCTGCGGCCAGGGAGGCCGGGCACACGCTCGCCTACTGGCAGCAGACGCCGCGCGGCTGGGAGCGGAAGCGCTAGGCCCCCAGCGTCAACGCGCCGCGCATCACCGGCGTGCACGCGCCGCCGATACGGGTTTCGGCGACGATGCCGTTGCGCTTCTGCACCGTTGCCTCGAGCAGGCTGGGCCGGCCCATCTCCTCGCCCTGGATGATGGCGTAGCGCCGCCTGCCCTCGCGCGCGGGGGCGAGGTCGGCAAGCAGGGCGGCAAGCGCCGCACCGGCGCTGCCGGTCGCCGGATCCTCGACGACGCCGTGCAGGGGCGAGAACATGCGTGCCCGCAGGGCGTCGGGGCCGCGCTCGCGATCGTGCACATAGAGCATGATCGCGTCGGTGCCGATGGGCAGCAGGTCGCGGGCGAACAGTTCGGTGCGCGGGGCAGCCTTCGCCAGCGCGTCACGGCCTGCCAGCTCGACGCAGAGGAACGGCAGGCCGACAGAGGCGACCTGGGGTTGGTGCGCAGCCGTCACGATCGCATCCGCCGCGAGGCCGAGGCAGGCGGCCGCGGCTTCCGCAGCGAGCGTCCGGCCGCGGGTGAGGCCCACGGGCGCGGTAAGCTCGGCGCCGGTGACGCGCCCGGCGTCGCGGCGGACGCGCACGGGAACGAGCCCCGCCTTTTCCTCGAAGCGCAGCGCCTCGCCGACCTCGCGGCCGAACAGGCTTCCCATGGCAGCGACCGCGTAGCCGGTGCCGACATTGGGGTGGCCGGCGAAGGGCAGTTCCGCCCGGGGCGTGAAGATGCGCACCTCCGCCGTGTTCGCACTGTCGCGCGGTGGCAGGACGAAGGTGGTCTCCGAATAGTTGAACTCGCGGGCGATGATCTGCATCGCCGCCGTGTCGAGCCCGCGCGCGTCCGGGATCACCGCCAGCGGGTTGCCGCCAAACCGTTGCGACGTGAAAACGTCGAGGGTGAGGTAGGCAATCTCTCTCATGCCGGGAACACTCATACAAGAAACTCCGGGATCAGGGGCAGCAGCGAGGCGACGAGCAGGATCGCCATCGCGACGTTGAAGATACGGAACCGGGTACCGGTGAGATAGCGCCCGAGCGCATGCCCAGCAGCGGCCCAGGTGCCGACCAGGGGCAGCGTCACGCACAGGAAAACCAGCGCGATCACCAGCGCCGAGAGCCAGACGGGCCCCGCGATGGCATGGGTCGCGACCACGGTGACGGCCACCATCCAGGCCTTCGGGTTCACCCACTGGAACAGCGCGGCCTGCAGGAACGTAAAGGGGCGTGCGGTGGCGGAGTCACCCGCTTCGCCGGCCGTCGTGCTGCGCGCGATCGCCCAGGCGAGCCAGAGCATCCACGCCATGCTGGCGAGCGCGAGGACCCGGCGCAGCAACGGAAACGCAACGAAGACGGCGCCGAGCCCAAGGCCCACGAGCAGCAGCATGACGGCGAAGCCCACGCCCACGCCGCCGATATGCGGCACCGTGCGGCGCAGACCGAAGCGCGCGGCCGAGGCGGTGACCATGACGTTGTTGGGACCGGGTGTCGCCGCCATGACGACGGCGAACAGCAGCAGGCCGGCGAACCCGGCGTTCATCGGGCCCCCGGTCGCGGCACGGGTTGCGCTAAGGTCGTGAGCGCGATAACGTTACTGCAAATCGACATGAAAACCGATAACAGCACCACGCGCATCGCGCAAGCCCTGCGCACCCGCGCCGCCGCCCTGCCGCCAGGCGCCGCCCTGCCCTCGGTGCGCGCGCTGATGCGCGAGATGGGAGTGGGGCCAGCGACGGTGCAGCAGGCGCTGCACGCGCTCGCGCGCGAGGGCGTGCTGGAATCCTTCCCCGGCCGCGGCACCTTCGTCGCCGGGGCGCCAGCGGCGCCGGAGGTTGGCGACACGCTGTGGCAGCCCCTCGCACTCGGCCCCGCGCGGGCCGGGGCTGCGGACTTGCTCGCGCTGTCGGAGGTGCCGCCCGCGGGAACCTTCCCGCTCAATGTCGGCTACCTGCCGCCCGAGCTGCGCGCGACCTCCCTGCTCAACGCCGCCGCCGCCCGCGCGTTGCGCCAGCCGGGCGTCTGGGACCGGATGCCAGGCACGGGCCTGCCGGCGCTGCGCCGCTGGTTCGCCGGCGCGATCGGCTGCCCGGAACACGAGGTGATTGTCTGCCCCGGCACGCAGCCGGCGCTGGCCGCCGCGTTCCAGGGCCTCGCGGAACCGGGGAATCGGGTGCTGATGGAAAGCCCAACCTATCTCGGCGCCCTTCTCGCAGCCCGAGCCTCGGGCCTGGTGCCGGTGCCGGTGCCGACCGATGCCGAGGGTGTTCGGCCCGAGCCGCTGGAAGCGGCGCTGCGCGAAAGCGGCGCGCGCCTGCTCTACCTGCAGCCCACCCACGCCAACCCGACCGGCGCCTCGCTCGCGCCCGCGCGGCGCGCCGCGGTGATGGAACTCGCGCGCCGACAGGGGCTGTTCATCCTGGAGGACGACTGGGCGCGGGATTTCGGCTTCGAGGCGGCACCGCCGCCGCTCGCGGCCAACGACCCCGAGGGACACGTGATCCTGTTGCGCTCGCTCACCAAATGCGCGGCGCCGGGGCTGCGCGTGGGCGCGTTGCGCGCGCGCGGCGCGGCGTTCGAGCGGCTGCGCGCGGCGCGCGTCGCGGTGGATTTCTTCGTCCCCGCCCTGCTGCAGGAAACGGCGCTCAATCTGCTCACCGCGCCAAGCTGGCCCCGGCACCTGCGGCGGCTGCACGCGGCCTTGCGCGCGCGGCGCGACGCGCTGGCGGCGGCCTTGCGTGAACGGTTGGGCGATTCCTGCCTCGATGCGCTGCCCTCGGGTGGGCTGCATCTCTGGCTGCGCCTGCCGGGCGACGCCGACGACGAGGCCGTGGCGCGTGCCGCCGCGCGCCGCCAGGTGCTGGTGAGCGCGGGCCGCGCCTGGTTCCCTGCGGAAGCCACCGGGCCGCGCCTCAGGCTCAGCTTCGCCGCAGTGGATCCGGCCGACGCCACAACGGTCGCCGGCCGGATTGCCGAGGCAGTGCGCGAGGCCTGAGCCTCAGCGCGGCGCGCGGTGGGTCGCGACCCAGTCCGCCTGCGCGGGCGAAAGGCCGAGGTCCTTGAGCATCCGCTCGTCGCGGGCGGCGAGCCGCGGGCGCGCGAGCTGGTTGGCCGCGCGGGCCAGCGCCCGGCCGATGCCGCCGAGCCGCTTGTGGGTGGTGATACGCATGACACACTCCATCGTTCGGGATCCGCACCGGAAATGGGTG
>JAJYFW010000248.1 GCA_021785335.1 Pseudomonadota bacterium | reverse complement strand
TCTCCGTCGCCGCAGCCGCGCGAGAGGGCGGGCTCGACCTCGCCAGGGCGCGGCTGCGCTTCCCCGGGCAGATCGCGGTGCTGATCAAGTTCGGCCGCATGGCCGACCGCGCGGCGCTGGTCACCGCCGGGGCCGCGGCGGCCGGGACTGGCAGCGTGCGCGACCGGCTGTTCGAACTCCTGATGCGCCGCTTCGACGTGCTGCAGGAGCACCGCGCGGGGGTGGAGGCGCTGCTGCGCTCCCTGCCCGCCCGCCCGGGCCTCGCGCTGCTACTGGGCGCGGCCACCGAGCGCAGCATGGGCTGGATGCTGGAGGCCGCGGGCGGCGATTCGACCGGCCCGCTCGGGCTGCTGCGCGCCAAGGCGCTGACCGGCGTCTGGCTCTGGGCCGCGCGGGCCTGGATGCGCGACGGCAGCGAGGATCTTTCGGCGACGATGGCGGCGCTCGATGCCGCGCTCAGCCGCGCCGAGCAGGCGGCACGGATGTGCGGACGGCGCATGGGCACCTCCGCCGGACCCGATGCCGAACCCGCGCAACCGGCTCAGGCCGAGCCGGAAGCCGCGCCGCCCACCGCATCACCGCCAACGCAGGAGGAGCCGCATGGCCCGGAGCCCGAAAACCCCGCATGAAGCCTTCACCGCCGCGTTCGGCGAGATGAAGATGCCGAACGCGCCGGACGTGGACGCGCTGATGGCGACCCACCGCCGCAATCTCGAGGTGCTGGCCGAGGCCAACCGGCTGGCGATGGAGGGGGCGCAGGCGATGCTCAAGCGCCAGGCGGAACTGGCGCAGCAGGCGATGGGCGCCTTCACCGAGGGGCTGCAGCAGCTGGCCACCGCCGAGGCGCCGAACGCCAAGGCGGCGCGCCAGGCCAAGCTGATGAAGGAGGCCTATGAGCGCACCGTGCGCAACGCCAAGGAAATGGCCGACCTGATCAGCCGCGCCAACAGCGAGGCGCTGAACCTGCTCAACCGGCGCGTCGGCGAGGCGATGGAAGAGGTCGAGGCGCTGCTGTCCAAAGCGGGCGGCTGACCCGCGCCCGGCCCCGGCCCGCCCGGGTTGCCAGCCTCCGTTTGTGGCGCTACCCCGCGAACCAAATCGCGGAGCAGGTCCATGCGCGTCAAGGACGTGAAGAAAGTGGTGCTCGCCTATTCGGGCGGGCTCGATACCAGCGTCATTCTGCGCTGGCTGCAGACCACCTACCGTTGCGAGGTGGTGACCTTCACCGCCGATCTCGGCCAGGGCGAGGAGCTCGAGCCGGCGCGCAGGAAGGCCGAGATGTTCGGCGTGCGCGAGATCTTCATGGACGACCTGCGCGAGACCTTCGTGCGCGACTTCGTCTTCCCGATGTTCCGCGCCAACGCGCTCTACGAGGGCCAGTACCTGCTCGGCACCTCCATCGCCCGCCCGCTGATCGCGCAGCGCCAGATCGAGATCGCCGAGGCGGTGGGGGCGGACGCCGTCGCCCATGGCGCGACCGGCAAGGGCAACGACCAGGTCCGCTTCGAGCTCAGCTATTATGCGCTGAAGCCCGACATCAAGATCATCGCCCCGTGGCGCGAGTGGGAGCTGACCAGCCGCACCAGGCTGCTGCAGTTCGCCGAGGCGAACCAGATCCCGATCGCCAAGGACAAGCGCGGCGAGGCGCCGTTCTCGGTCGACGCCAACCTGCTGCACTCCTCCTCCGAGGGGAAGATCCTGGAGGACCCCGCGATCGAGGCGGACGAGATGGTCTACCAGCGCACCATCAGCCCCGAGGCGGCGCCGGACAAGGCGACGGTGATCAGCATCGACTTCGAGCACGGCGACGCCGTTGCGATCGACGGCGAGAAGCTCTCGCCCGCCGCGCTGCTGACGAAGCTCAACGCGCTCGGCAAGGCCAACGGCATCGGCCGGCTCGACCTCGTGGAGAACCGTTTCGTCGGCATGAAGTCGCGCGGCGTCTACGAGACGCCGGGCGGCACGATCCTGCTCGCGGCGCATCGCGGCATCGAGAGCATCACGCTCGACCGCGAGGCGGCGCACCTCAAGGACAGCATCATGCCGCGCTACGCGGAGCTGATCTACAACGGCTTCTGGTTCAGCCCGGAACGGCGCATGCTGCAGGCGCTGATCGACGAGAGCCAGAAGTCGGTGAGCGGGCGCGTTCGGCTCAAGCTCTACAAGGGCAACGTGTCCGTGATCGGGCGCGAGAGCCCGAACTCGCTCTACTCGATGAAGGTCGTGACGTTCGAGGAGGACCAGGGCGCCTACGACCAGTTCGATGCACAGGGCTTCATCAAGCTGAACGCGCTGCGGCTGCGGCTGGGCGCGTCGGCAGGACGCAAAGGGGGAACTCTCTGATGGCTGTTTCGCTTTACGATATCGCCGCGCCGCTGTTCCGCGGCCAGCTCTCGGCACTCGCCGCCGTGCTCGACAAGGGCGCGGCCTTCGCCGAGGCAAAGAAGATCGATCCTTCCGTGCTGCTCAACGCGCGGCTGGCGCCGGACATGTTCGCGCTCACCCGCCAGGTGCAGATCGCGACCGACATGGCGCGCGGCTGCGTCGCCCGCCTCGCCGGGCTTGAGCCGCCGAAGGAGGACGATAACGAGACCTCCTTCGCGGACCTCAAGGCGCGCATCCAGCGCACGATCGACTACATCGACGGCGTCTCGCCGGCGGCGTTCGAGGGGGCGGAGCGGCGCGAGATCACGCTCAAGCAGCGCGCCGGCGACATCACCATGTCGGGGATCAAGTACCTCACCTGGTACGTCATCCCGAATGTGGGCTTCCACTGTGCCACGGCCTACGACATCCTGCGGCACAATGGCCTCGAGGTCGGCAAGCGGGATTTCCTCGGGCCGAAGGACTGAGATCGGGCCGAAGGACTGAGATCCGGGCGGGGGCCCCTGGCTCCCGCCCCCGCAACCTGGGAGGCCGTGCACTCCGATGACGGCGCTGCGTGCCTTCCTGCTCGCGTTCCCGGCGCTGTTCTCGGTGGTGAACCCGCTCGGGATGGCGCTCATCTTCCACGAGACGACCGCCGAATTCGGTACGGCGGCGCAACAGCAGCTGGCACGGCTCGTCGCCGTCTACGGCGCGCTGGTCATGCTGGTGGCGGCCTTCGCCGGCTCCTACGTGCTGACCTTCTTCGGCATCTCGCTCGCGGCGCTGCGGCTCGCGGGCGGCGCGGTGGTGGCGGTCCGCGCGTGGGAGCTGCTGGCCGCCCCCGAGGTCTATGAGCAGCGCAAGTCCAGCCAAGCGGTGGCCGGCAGCGGGGCTTCCGTCGCCTTCTATCCACTCACCATGCCGCTCACCACCGGCCCCGGGACGATGGCGGTGGCCGTGGCGCTGGGCGCGGAACGGCCGGCGGCGGTAGGGATCGGCCTCGTGGGCTTCCTCGGCGGGCTTGCGCTCGCCTGCGTCGCGGTTGCCGTCACGATCTGGCTCAGCTTCGGCTCGGCGCCGCGCATCGCCGCCTGGCTCGGGCCCACGGCGCGGCAGACCCTCTCGCGGCTCGCCGCCTTCCTGCTGATGTGCATCGGCGTGCAGATCATGATCCACGGCTTCGCGGACGTGCTCGCCGGGCACGCGGGGCTGTAGCGGCGCCGCCTCTACCGGCGTGAAGCGAGCCGCCGCGGGGGCGTCACAAGGTGTTCAGCAGGCGCTTGATGTAGGCCCGCTCGACGGGCGAGAGGGCGGGATTGGCGTCGCGGCGGCGCAGCTCCTGCTGGATGGCGCGGGCGCGGGTGTGCTCCATCCGGTTGGGAATGTGCACGTAGCCGTTGTCGGCGGAGCCGGCGCTGCCGTCCTGCGTCATCCGCCCGAGCGGATCGCGGGAGGCGTTGCCCATCTGGTCGCGGCCGCGGCCGAAGCCCCAGGAATTGCCGAAGCCCTGGCCGCCATAGCCGCGGCCGAGCTGCTCGCCGCCGCGCCAGCCGCCGGGCTGCTGCCCCTCGCCCGGCTGCCGGCCGCGGCCGAACTGGCGGGCGAGCTGCTGGCTCATCGCCTGGCCGCCCTTCTGCAGCGCCGTGATTGCCTGGCGCTCCGCTGCCGCGGCGGCACCGTCCCGGCGCTGCGCGAGCGCCTGGGCGGCCGCCTGCATCGCCGCGTCCGCGTTGCCGAGATTGGGCGGGATATGGCCGGTGAGATCGGCGAATTGCTGCATCACCTCGCCGATCGCCATGCGCAGTGCCTGCTGCATCTTCTGCTCATGCGCGCGCGCCGCGTCCTGCCGCTGCGTCTGCCGGGGCGAGGGCGCGGGCGTGGCGGCGCCGGGCGCCTGCGGCGGGCCATAGACGGGCGGCATCGGCTGGAGCTGGCGGAACGGGTAGGCGAACTGGTCCTGGCGCTGCAGCCCCTGCGCGCGCATTTCCGCGGCGTCGAGCAGCGCGCCCTCGTGGCGCACCACGTCGCCGACGGCCGTCAGCTGCTGGCGGGCGCGCCG
>JAJYFW010000247.1 GCA_021785335.1 Pseudomonadota bacterium | reverse complement strand
GCCAGAACACCGAGCTGGCGAAGCCGGCGATAAGCGTCACGCCCATGATGGCGCGGCCGGAATCATGGCCGAACAGCACGCCGATGGTGGCGAAGGCGGCGTCGTAGAGGCCGAGCGCCATGCCGGCGCCGAGCACCATCCAGCCCGCGTACCAGAGCGCCAGCCCATGCGAGAGCGCCAGCATCACGAGCCCCGCCGCCATCACGAGGCAGGAGGCGGCGAGCACCCCGCGCCCGCCGGCACGGTCGATGCGCCGCCCGACGATAGGAGCCCCCATCCCCGCCACCAGCAGCGCCCAGGAGAAGGCACCGAGCAGCGCCGCGCGCGACACGTGGAGGTCGGCGGCGGCGGGGGCCGCGAGGACCGCCGGCAGGTAATAGGTGCAGCCGTAGACCACGAGCTGCGAGGCGCCGATGACGACGGCGACCCGGCGCATGCCAGGCACATGACCGCTCATTGCGCCGGCCGGTTCACGGCCGCGTGGGCGGCGTGCTGTCGCCGGGGCCGAGCTCGCGCTGCAGCAACACCGTGTCGAGCCATTGACCGTGCTTGAACCCCACCGAGCGCAGCGTGCCCACGAGGCGAAACCCGTGCCGCTCGTGCAGGCGGATGGAGGCGGTGTTGGCGCTGTCGCCCACCACCGCGACCATCTGGCGGAAGCCGCGCTCGGTACAGCCGTCGATCAGGGCGGCGAGCAGTGCCGAGCCGGTGCCGCGCCCGGCCTCGCCGGGGTGCAGGTAGACCGAGTTCTCCACCGTGTCGCGATAGGCGGCGCGCGGGCGGTAGGCGCTGGCGTAAGCGTAGCCGACCAGCACGCCGTCGCGGATCGCCGCGAGATAGGGGTAGCCCTGTTGGGTGAGGGCGGCGCGGCGGCGGTGCATCTCCGCCTCGTCCGGCGGCTCGGTCTCGAAGGAGGCGCGGCCGTGGCGGACATGGTGGGCGTAGATCGCGGCGATGGCGGGGACATCCGCTTCCGTCGCGGGTCGGATCGTGGCGTTCGGCATGCCGCCATGCTGGCGCAGGGGCGCCTGGTTGCGAAGAAAATTTTTCTCATACGCCGCATCAATATAAGTTGGGCTTATGAGCACCCCGTCCCTGCGCCAGCTCCGCACCTTCGTCGCCGTCGCCGAGCACGGCAGCATCACGGAGGCCGCGCGGGCGCTGAACCTCACCCAGCCGGCGGCGAGCCAGCAGCTGCGCGAGATCGAGCGCCTGCTCGGCACGCGGCTGCTCGACCGCGCCGGTGGACGCCCAGGGGGACGTCTGGTGCCGACGGCCTCCGGGGTCGCGGCACTCGGCCCGGCACGTCAGGCGCTGGCGGCGGCGGCGGAAGCGGCCGCGGCGGCGCAGGCGGTGCGCGCGGGCACGGCGGGGCGGGTGCGGCTCGGCACCGGGGCCACGGCCTGCATCTACCTGCTGCCCAAAGCGCTGACCGCCGTGCGCGGGCGCCTGCCCGGGCTCGAGATCGTGGTGGCCACCGGCAACACCCCGGACATCCTGCGCCGGGTGGAGGAGGGGGCGCTCGATCTCGGGCTCGTCACCCTGCCGCGACACGTGCCGCGCACGCTGGCGGCCACGCTGGTGCGGCGGGACAGGCTCGTGGCCCTGCTGCCGGCGGCGCTGGCCGGGCCGGCCGCGTTCACCCCCGCGAGCCTGGCTGGCCTGCCGCTCATCCTCTACGAGCCCGGCGGAGATACACGCGGCATCGTCGATGCCTGGTTCCGCCGCGCCGGCCTGGCGCCGAAGCCGATCATGGAGCTGGGCAGCGTGGAGGCGATCAAGGTGCTGGTGGGCAGCGGGCTCGGCGCCTCCGTGCTGCCGCTCCTGGCGCTGGAGCAGGAGGTGCCCGGCGCCGTGGTGCGGCCCCTGCGCCCGCCTCTGGCGCGGGGGCTCGCGCTGGTGGTGCGGCGGACGAAACTGGTCGATCCGGGGCTGCGCGCGATGATGGCCGCCCTCGCGGACGGGGATGTGCCGCTCGCGGCGGAGCCGTGCTAACCGCCGCGCATGATGTCCCGCCTCCTGCGGCAGGGCTGGGCGCAGAACGCGCTCGCGGCCCTCGTCGCCACCTATCTGCGCCTGGCGCTCGGCACCATCCGGTGGCGGCTCGTCGGCTGGGAGAACCTGGCACCACATCTCGGCCGCGCGCCGGCGGCGGGGCCCGTCGTCGCGGCGTTCTGGCACGAGATGCTGCCGTTGATGCCGGCGTTGTGGCGGCAGGTGCACGCCACCGGGGCGCGGGCGCGCGTGCTCGTCTCGCGCCACCGCGACGGGCGGTTCATCGGCGAGGTGATGCGGCGCTTCGACCTCGGCCTCGCGCATGGCTCGACCGGCACCAAGGGCCGCGACCGCGGTGGCGCGAGCGCGGCGCGATCCCTGCTCGCGGTGCTGGCGGAGGGCGAGCACGTGGTGATGACGCCGGACGGCCCGCGCGGGCCGCGGCGGCTTGCAGCGGGCGGCGTGGCACAGATCGCGGCCCTTTCCGGCGCGCCGGTGCTGCCCTGCGCCGCCTGGGTCACGCCGCGTATCCGGTTGCCGACCTGGGACGGGATGGTGCTGCCGCTGCCGTTCGCGCGCGGCGTGCTGGTCTGCGGCGCGCCGATCCCCGTCGGGCGGGACGAGGCAGAGGCGGGGCTGGCCGCGATCGGCGCCGCGCTGGGCGAGGCCGCGCGCATCGCCGGGGCGCCGGCGTGAGGACGAACCCATGATCGCGGCGGCCGAGGGCCTGGCGACCACGCTCGCGGCGCCGGCGCTGCGCGCCTGGCTGCGCCGGCGGGCGGCGCTGGGCAAGGAGATCCCGGCCCGGCTGCCGGAACGCTGGGGCGAGGATGCCTCGGCGCGCCCTCGCGGGAAGCTGCTGTGGCTGCACGCGGCGAGCGTGGGCGAGGCTACGTCCATGCGGCGCGTGCTGCTGCTGCTGCCGCCGGAGCTCAAGGTGCTGTTCACCACCGGGACCGTGACCTCCGCGACGATGCTGGCGAAGGAGCTCTCGCGCGACGGGCCGGCCTTCCACCGGTTCGTGCCGCTCGACGTGCCTTCATGGGTGGCGCGCTTCCTCGACCACTGGCGCCCGGACGCCGCCTGCTTCGTGGAGAGCGAGATATGGCCCACGATGCTGGCGCAGTTGCACAGGCGCAACATTCCCGTGGGCCTGATCAATGCCCGCCTCTCCACGCGCAGCTTCTCGCGCTGGCGGCTCGCCAAGCCGCTGGTGCGCAGCCTGTTCGCGGGCTTCGCCGCGGTGCAGGCACAGTCCACGGGCGACGCGTCGCGCCTGGTCGCGATGGGCGCACCCGCGGCGCGGCTCGTCGGCAACCTCAAGCTCGCGGCGTTTCCGCTGCCGGTGGACGAGATGGCGCTGGCGAAGCTGCGCCGGCAGATCGGCACCCGCCCGTGCTGGCTGGCGGCGAGCACGCATCCCGGCGAGGAGGCGATCGTCGCCGCGGTGCATGGGCATCTGCGCGCCGAGTTTCCCGACCTGCTCACCGTCATCGTGCCGCGCCACCCCGAACGAGGCGAGGCAATCGTCTCCGGCCTGCCGCGACCGGCGACGCGTCGCGGCGCGGAGGAGGCGCCGCCGCCCATCGGTTCGAGCGGGGGCGGGTTCTACGTCGCGGACACGCTGGGCGAGCTTGGCCTGTTCTATCGCGTCGCCGCCTGCGCCTTCGTCGGCAAGAGCCTCGCGGTCGGCGGCGGGCAGAACCCGCTGGAGCCGGCGCGCCTCGGGTGCCCGGTTGCGATGGGGCCGATGACGGCGAACTTCGCCGACGCGGTGGCGCTGCTGCGCGAGGCGGGTGCGCTGGAGGTTGTGCCGGACGCCGCGGCGCTCGCGGAATTCGTGGCGGCGATGCTGCGCGACCCGGCGCGCCGGGCGGCGATGGGCGAGGCGGGACGGAAAGCGGCGGCGGGGGAGGACGAGCTGCCTGCGCGCGTGGCCGCGATGATGGCGGGGCTCGCGAGGATCGGGGAACACGGTGCGTCCGCCTAGGTTCTGGCGCGAGGGTGGGTGGCCGGTTGCGTTGCTGGCGCCGCTGGAGCCGGTCACGGCATGGCTGACCGCGCGGCGCCTCGCACGCGGCGGCTGGCGTCCGGGCGTGCCGGTAATCTGTTGTGGAAACGCAACGGTTGGCGGCGCCGGCAAGACCACGCTCGCACTCGATCTCGGCGCGCGGCTCCTGGAACGGGGCCTGCGCGTGGGGTTCGTCACGCGGGGCTATCGCGGCTCGTTGCCCGGCGTGGTGCGGGTCGATGCGGCGCGCCACACCGCAGCCGAGGTCGGCGACGAGCCGCTGCTGCTCGCCGCGGTCGCGCCCACCTGGCGCGGGGCCGACCGGGAGGCGGCGATGCGCGCGGCGGTCGCGGACGGCGCGCGCGTTATCGTCGCCGATGACGGGTTGCAGAACCCGGCGTTCGCGAATGCCGCGCGGCTGCTGG
>JAJYFW010000246.1 GCA_021785335.1 Pseudomonadota bacterium | reverse complement strand
GCGCGCAGCGATGCTGCATCCGGACCGGCGAGCAGCGCAACCAGTTTGCGGGCGAGGTCAGGCTGGGCGGCGCCGGCGGTGACGGCGGCGGTGTAGGTCGTTGCCAGGCCGAGTTCTTCCGGGAGCCGTCCGACCAGGCGCAGGCCCGCGGTGTAGTTGATCTCGGTGATCTGGGTGCAGCCAATGGCGTGGCCGTCACCGGCCTCAGCAAGGTGGCGCATGGCGGTGGCGCCGTTGGGGAAGGACTTGATGCGGGCAGAGACGGCATCCGCGATCCCGAGGGTCTGGAGCACGCGCTTGAAGTGGCGGCCGGCGGTCGATTGCTCGGTGTCGGGGACGTAGATGGCGCTCGCGGCCCGGAAGGCGGCGGCGAGCGCGGCGGGTGTCGCGATGGCGGGAGGCGCGGCGCCCTCGGGCACGGCGATGCCGGTGCGGACGCGGCCGAGCGGGGCGATGGAGGGGCGTTCGATTCGGCCCTCCGCGGCGAGGGCGTCGATCTGCGCCTGCGTGAGGACGATGAGGTCGCACGGCGCGCCCTGCAGCAGGCGCTCCTGCATCGCGCCGACGGCGCCGAAGACGCCTTCCACCGCGATGCCGGTTGCTTCCCGCAGGCGCTGGCCGAGGGTGGTGACCAGGTCCTTCGAAGCGCCGGCGGCGATGACGTGGAGTGGATTCATGTTTTCCTTCCGAAACGGTTCAGGCGCTGGCGGCCAGGATGCGGGCGGCGGTGAGCGGCAGGTCGCGGACGCGCACGCCGAGCGCGCGGAATACCGCGTTGGCGATGGCGGCGGCGGTCGGGCCCATCGCGCATTCGCCGGCACCGACGGAGGGGTTCGCCGAGGGGACGATGTGGACGTCCACTGCGGGGACCTGGGAGAATGGCAGGATCGGATAGGTTTCCCAGCTGTCACTTGTTACCCGCTCGCGGTCGAAGCGCACCGCTTCCCTGAGGGTCCAACTGGTGGCCTGGATGGCGCCGCCCTCGAGCTGGTTGATCACACCGTCGAGATTGATGGGCGCGCCGACATCGACCGCGATGGTCAGCCGCTGGACGCGGATCTCGGCCTCCGTGACGACGTTGGCGACGACGGCGCAATATGCGCCGGTGTTCTTGTAGCGCGCGTAGCCGAGGCCGATGCCGTGGCCTTCGCTCCCTCGCGCGCCGGGCCAGCCGGATTTCTCGGCGGCGAGCGAGATGACCGCGCGGGCGCGGGGGTCGTCCTGGTGGCGGAGGCGGAACTCGACGGGGTCGGCGCCGGTGGCGTGGGCGAGTTCGTCCATGAAGCTCTCAGCCGCGAAGACGTTGCCGAACGCGCCGAGGGAACGCAGCGAGGAGGCGCGCAGGGGGACCGAAAGCACCTTGTGGTTGGCGACCCGCCAGTCGGGAAATGCGTAGGAGGGGATTGCGTTCCTGTCCGCGCCGCCGCCGCCGGCGAGAGGCGGATTGACCGGTTGCGGGCGCGGCGCCGCGGGGTCGCGATGCCAGTGGCCGAGCAGCGCGGGTTTGCTGTCGCGGCCGGGGCGCAGCGTGTGTCCGTTGCTCCACAGCGCGTGGCGCCAGGCGGTGATGCTGCCGGTGGCGTCGAGATCGGCCTCGACGTCGATCGCCATCGCGGGACCGAAGGCGGACCAGGTGAGCTCGTCGGCGCGGCTCCAGATCACTCGGACGGGGCGACCAGGCGTCGCCATGGCGAGGAAGGCGGCGTCAAAGGCGACGTCGTCGGCGGGGTTGTGGCCGTAGCAGCCGGCGCCTTCCACGTGGGTGACGACGATGTTCTGCTGACCGAGGTTCAGCGCGAGGGCGAGGTCGCGGCGGAGGTTGAAGATAGCCTGGCTGTGGCTCCAGACCTCCAGGCGGTTGTCGCTCCAGAGGGCGATGGCGCAGGACAGGCCGATGGAGGCGTGAGCAATGTAGGGCTTGCTGTACGAGGCGCGCAGGGTTCGGACGGGGTTTGCTCTTCCGCTGTCCGATGCTGGGGATGCGACGATGGCGGTGTCGACGGGCTGTTGCCGTAGCCATGACGGAAGCGCGGTTTCATCGGGCAGGGCGTCGACGGGGATGTGCCAGCGGCAAGAAACTCGCAAATACTCGAGCGCGGCGGCGGCCAGTTGCTCCGATATCGCGACGATGCCGACAAGCGAGCCCTCGCGGGTGAGCGTCGCGCCTTCGGGCAGGCGCAGGGTGGCCTCGTCGATGGCGGCGAGCGTGGCCGCCTGGGTGGGCGGGCGCAGGATGCGGCCATGCACCATGCCTGGGAGGTCGAGGTCGTGGATGAAGCGCGGGCGGCCGAAGATCTTCTCTGGCAGGTCGATGCGCGGCACGGAGGTTGTGTCGTTGCGCAGCGCGGCGAGCGGCTTGGGAGCCGGCTCGCCAGTGGCGTCGATATCGAGCAGATGTTCGTCGGCGATGTCCCAGTAGCTCGTGCGGGCATCGCCGGGGGCGGATATCGTTCCGTCCTCGACGCGGAGTGCGGACGTGGGACAGCGGAGGCGCGCCGCGGCGCGGGCGAGGAGGATGGCGCGGACCTCGGCGCTGGCCTGGCGCAGCGCGGCGCCTGAATGCTGGATCGACATGCTGCCGGAGGTCACGCCTTCGTCCGGGCTCGCGGCGGTGCTGGCGGGCCGCATCCTGATGCGCTCGATGCGGATATCGAGCTCGCGGGCGACGATGTCGGCCAGCGCGGTGAGGATGCCCTGGCCGAGCTCGACCTTGCCGGGACTGACCTCGACCTCGCCAGAGGCCGCGAAGCGCAGCCATTGGCCGAGGCGCGGGTTGGTGGCGAGGCTGCCTGGGAGCACGCGCTTCGCCGGGGTGGGACCGACCGGCGTGGTCATGGCGCGGAGGCGGCACGGAGGATGGCGCGGACGACGCGGTTGTGGCTGCCGCAGCGGCAGAGGTTGCGATCCAGCGCGGTTCGGACCTGTTGCTCCGTTGGGTGCGGGGCCGCGGCGAGGAGGGCGGCAGCGCGCATGATGATGCCCGTGGTGCAATAGCCGCATTGCGCCGCCTGCTCCGCGACGAAGGCCTGCTGCAGCCTGTGCGGATGGTCGGGCGTGCCCAGCCCCTCGATGGTGGTGACGCGCTTGTTCGCGGTGGCCCAGAGCGGGGTGGCGCAGGCGGCAACGGCATGCCCGTCGAGCAGGACGGTGCAGGCGCCGCACTGGTCCGCACCGCAACCCAGGCGGGGCCCCTTCAGGCCCAGGCGGTTGCGCAGCACGTCGAGGAGCGGCATGGCGGGGTCGGCGTCGAGCACGACCTCGCCGTCGTTGACGACGAGGCGGATCGTTTCGTGCCCATGCCCCATCCACGCCGCCCCGAGCCGGCTAGTCCCTGGGCTTCAACCCGGCCTTCTTCACCACCTTCGCCCATTTGGCGATGTCGCCCTCGATGAAGGTCGTGAACTTGGCGGGGGTCATGAACACCGGCACCGCGCCCTGCTCCGCCCAGCTTGCCTGCAAGGCGGGGTCCTTCATGATCGTTTCGAGGGCGTGATTGAGCTTGTCCACGATCGCGACCGGCGTGCCCTTCGGCGCGACCAAGCCGAGCCAGATCACCGCCTGGTAGCCCGGCACGCCGGCGGAGGCCATCGGCGGCAGGTTGGTCAGCACCTTGGACTGCGTGAGGCCGGTCGTTGCGATTCCGGTGACCTTCCCCGAGGCGATCAAGCCCTTCATCGTCGTCGTGGCGTCGAACATCATGTCCACCTGGCCGCTCATCACGTCGATGCGCGCCTGCGAGCTGCCCTTGAACGGCACGTGGACGATGTTGATGCCGGCCATGACCTTAAACAGCTCGCCGGCCATATGGTATGGCGTGCCGGGACCGGAGGAAGCGAAGGTGAGCTTGCCCGGCTCCTTTTTCGCCAGAGCGATGAGCTCGCCGAGGGTTTTCACGCCGAGCGTGGGGCGCGTGACCAGCACGAGGTCCGACGAGTTGATCGGCGCGATGGGCTCGAAGTTCTTCAGCAGCTTGTAGGGCTTGTGAGGGAAAAGCGTCTCGTTGACCGTGTGCGTGTTCGAAATGATCAGCAGCGTGTAGCCGTTGGGCCGGCTGGTGGCGACGAACTGCGAACCGATGATCGAGGCGGCGCCCGGCTTGTCCTCGACGATGAACGGGTGGTGAAACATGGCGGTGAGTTTCTGCGCCAGGATGCGGCCGTAAACGTCCGCCGAGCCGCCGGCCGCGAAGGGGACGACGATGGTCACGGTGCGGTCCGGCCAGGTGGCGGCCGCGGCGCTGCCCGCGAGCGGCGGAGCCGCGACGGCGACCGCCGCGCCGCCGAGGCCGAGCGCCAGCCGGCGCCGGGACAGGCTGGTTGTGGAGTTCTTGTCGTTCATCGTGTTCCTCCCCGTTTGGACGCTGCGTCGTGGTTTTGTGGTTCAGGGTCGCGCGGATAATTGCGGCGACCGGGACCGACGCGCGCTCACGGTGCGACCGTGTTCGTGAGCG
>JAJYFW010000245.1 GCA_021785335.1 Pseudomonadota bacterium | reverse complement strand
GGGGCCGCTGGTGCTCGCATGGTCCGGGCTCCTCTCGTAAACCTGGGCCGGCGCCGTGTAGGGATCGGCAGGCGCGCCGGGTCCGGGCGAAGACAACGTCACCCGCGCGAAGACCTGCGTCGGTGCCGTGTAGGGGTCGAGCACGATCGGCGGGATAGCCGGCCCGCCGAAATACCTGGCGACGTAGCCGTTCTGGAAACCGCGCTCGAAATCGCCGGTGTTGTAGGCCGACAGCGCGAGCTTCAAGGCCGGAAGGCCGGCCTCCGCGCGCTGCGTCGCCGCCATGTAGTCGGCGGCGAGAATGGTGCCGCCTGCCCGGAGGTTGGCACACGGGTTGAACATCTCCGTCACCGTCACCCCGAGCGCCGCGAAGTTCGCGCTGTCCACCTGCATCAAGCCGATATCGACCTTGTAGCCCTTGGCGATAGCCGCCGTGGCGATCTGCACTGCCTCGGCGAGACTCTGCGGTTCCACCCGCGGGCCGTTGTTGATGTTGACGGCGAGCGGATTGCCGCCGCTCTCGACGCGGACCACCGCCGCCGTCGTCTCGGACGCGACCATGGGGGCGCACGCGGTGAGCATCGCGACGGGCAGCGGCAGGGTCATGGGCGGTGCTCCACAGCGATCGGGCGCAAGCGTGCGCGCAGCGCCGCGACGGGCACCGGCCCGAAGTAGCGGCTGTCGAAGCTGCGGGCGTTGTAGGTCGAGAGAAGCCACACGGTGCCCGGCGCCACCTGGTAGATCCCCGGCGGGACGTGCGGCAGAGGCCGGCCCTGCGAGTCGGACGCGAGCGGTGCGGTGTGCGGGAGCGGCCGGCCGTTGACGCTGATCCCGGCCTCGGTGACGCGCACCGTGTCGCCCGGCACGGCCGCGATTTGCTTGAGAAGGGGCATGAGGTCGGTCGGGCAGTCGCCGGGGCCGATGTAGCCCCGCTTGGCGGCAAGGGCCACCACACCGCTCTTGAGCGGGCAGGCGGCCACGTATTCGCCGAGGGTCGCCGGCAGGGCAGCGCCGGCCGTGCGCCATAGGCCCGGCGGCTCCGAGTCGGTCACATTCCAGCCCACTCCATTGGCCGCCGTGACCGCCAGCACGCCGGCGATCCCGAAGCCGGCCAGGCCGGCGATGCGCCCGGCTCGGCGACTCATGCGCTCGGGAACGCCACGGCCGCGTGCTCGCGGCTTCGCAGCATCGCGGTGTCGGGCACGTCGGGCGGCGTCATCTTCACCCGGTCCAAGAGCACCGGGTCCTGGAAGAACAGAAGTTGCTGCGCGCGCACCGGGTTCGCCCCGCGCTTGAGGATGATGATGTCGCCCGGCTCGGTGATGCGGTTGTGCTCGTCCTTCGCCGGCGAGCGCAGCTTGCTGCATTCGTCCGGCGTCAGCAGCGGACGCTGCATGGTGTGGAATGATGTCGAGACCTGGCCGAGCGTCATGCCGAACCGCGCGCCCGAGATTTGCTGGCTCTGCACGGTGATGGTCGCACGGCCAAGGGAGTTGGAAAGCCAATCGGCCGTCACCTCGTCGGACGGCGCGAAGGACAGCTTGATCTCGGCGGTACCGAGCACCGCGTTGTCGCGCCCGTAGTTGTCGTTGATCTGCGCGATGGTCTGCCAGATGCAGATGACCTTGACGCCGAAGCCGCGAAGCTGCGCGAGCGCGGGCTGCAGCACGTCTACCGGCCCCATGTTGCCGATCTCGTCGAGCATCAGCATCAGAGGCCGCTTGTGCGGGATAACGTTCAGCCCGCCCTCTGGCTTGATCTGCTTGCGCATGGGGACATTGAGAAGCAGGGTCGTGAACACCCGGAACAGCATACGCAGCCGCTTCTCGTCCACGGGCGCGGCCGGCACGACGATGAACAGGGCGATCTTCTGCTCGCCGTTCATCAGCTCGTCGATCTGGATGTCGCTCCGCTCGATGTTTCCCCGCACAAGCGGGTCGCGGACAACGAAGAGGTTCTGCCGCGCACTGTTCACCGTCGCCGAGAACTCCTTGGGAGCTTCGGCGGTCTGCAACGCCTCGGCGCCCTGGGTGGCGATGAACTCGTGCCGCTCATGGCGCACCTGGCTGCCGTCCCTGATCTCGACGTATCGGTTGGCCTTCATCTCCTCATAGAGGCCCTTGGAGGTCCGGTCGGGATCGCTGAGGGCCAGGGCAACGTCATAGAGGGACGCTCGCTTGCCCTCCTTCTGTCTCAGATACAGGACGTGAAGGATCACGCCGCAGATCAGCCGATAGCCGGCGTTGTTGAAATACTCGCTCGCTCCCGTGCCTTTCGTCGGGTCGATGATCGCGGCGGCGAGGCCCATGGCGTCGCCGACTTCGTGCGGCGTGCCGAGGCGGATGCCGTCGAGCATGTTGATGGCGACGCTGTGCCGATCGGCGAGGGGATCCCAGCGCACTACGCGCCAGCCGGCCGCCGCGAGATAACCGGCGGTCATCTCGAACAGCTCGCCCTTGCGGTCGAGCACCGCCATGGATGACGACCACGACAGGATGGCGTTGACGATGAAGGCGACGCCCTTCCCCGATCCCGGCGGCCCGATCATGTGGATGTGCTCGATCTGCGGGTGGCGGAGATACCGCAGGTCGCCGTTTCGGTCCGGAAAGGTGGCGAGGTAGATGCCGCCGCCCTTCTCTCCGCGCCGCGGCAGGAAGCCGATCTCCTGTAGCTCCTCGATGCTGTCCACGAACCGCGCGGAACCCTGCACGTCCCGCCACGCCTGCGGCGTGCGGGTGCGTACGCCGATCAGGATGACGCTGGTCAGAAGCGTGACGCCGGCGACGATGACGAAGCCCAGATACAGGCTCTCGAACATCGGCACGTCGCGCCGGTAGAACCTGGCACTCCACACGATCCAGTCGAACGGCTGGTAGGTGCGGCCGAACAGCGGCGCCCCAAGCGCCGGCGCAAAGCCGAACTGGCGGGCGGCGTATTGGGTGGCGCCGACGCTGTAGAGCGTGATCGCCGCGGCCAGGACGAAGAGCGCGGCGACCTGGTAGCGAAAGCGTCGGCCGCCGGGCTCACGATAGACCTGCGTCATAGGTCGATCCCTTCCTCTCGTCCCGGCGCGGGGCCGCCCTCCCGCGTGTGCTCCTGTGCCGGCGTGCCGGCAAGCCGGAACAACGTCACATTCGCGCCGGCGCGGAGGTTGCGAATGGCGGCGCGGTTCTCGGCCGTGACCGGCTCCACCATGACGACCTCGCCCTGCTGCCACAGGAACACGGACTGCCGCTCGTCCACCGCCTTGACCTCGAGGAACACCGCCTCGCCCTGGTCGCCCGGCTCGCGCAGCCGGTAGGTCAGCGGCGCCTTTGGGTCCGGCCATCGGTTCTGCGCCTGGATGAACCGCTCGACCGCCCCCTCCGGCGCGTTGGTCGGTGCCCGCTCGGCAAGCAGCCGTTCCCGTTCCGCCTGCATCCCCGGATTGGCGAAGGTCACGCCGGCACCGGGCAGCATGGACGCCTCGATCAGCGCACGCCGAAAGGCCGGATCGCCGGCGATGGTGAGCGGCGCCTCCCCGAACCGTTCCTTGGCAAGGCTGAGCGCGAGCACCGCTGAGGCCCGCGTCATGTCCGGCACCCGGATCTCGCGCGTCTCGTCCACCACTACCCCGCCGTCCGCGACGCGGTAGGTGATCTCGCCGTTCTTGCCGACGTTCGGCTGGCGTGAGGTTGCCACCAGCACCTTGCCGACCGCCTCCTCCGGAACGCGGATCAGGCTTTCGGTGAAGTTGTGCTGGCGATTGTCCATGCTGCGCAGCGTGCCCAATGCGTCGAGGTCGCCGGCCTCGGCTCGCGCTCGCAACCAGTCGGACCACTGCTTGACCTGGTGGCCGTCGCGGATCGCCTGGCGCTGTTCGGCCGCACGCACCTTGAAGCCCGCCGTCAGCTTCGCGCGCTCCTCTTTCAGCGCCTTGGCGCGGATGCGCGGGTCGATCCCCATGTGAAGCCGTCCGGTCTTCAGCAGCCGGAATTGCGTGCCGTAGTGCGCACGCACCTCGTCCAGGTAGGCGCCGTTCTTCTCGCGCAGCGCGTCGAGCGCGGCGTCGCGTTGCGCCCGCATCGCCTCCCGTTCGGCTTGATAGGTCTTCCACAGGTCCGGTCCGGACGGACTGCGGTCGAGGCTCGGGCGCTCATAGACCGCCGCCGGCGCCGTCTGGTCAGCCTCGGCTGGCGGCTGATAACTGCCCCATTTGGCGGTCAGCGCCCCATAGCCGAGTGCCCGGTCCACGGCGCTCGCCTTCATCATCAACGCCGGCTCATCCCGGTGCCGGATCACCACGCCGGCGCCGCGCGGCTGGATCACGAGGCCGAACCGCGCTGCCGCCTGATGCAGATCCTGCCACCCCTCCCCCACTGCCGTGGCGCCCGTCAGTGCCGGCCGCGCCGTGCGTGCAACCCATGCGGCGAAACTCTCGCGCCGCTGATGCGCCTCCATATCCCGCGCCCGGCCAGGCTT
>JAJYFW010000244.1 GCA_021785335.1 Pseudomonadota bacterium | reverse complement strand
ACCGCGCCGCCGCCCACCGTGAGATCGCCACCCTCGACCAGCGCGCAGGAAAGCTCGCGTGCCAGATACATGTGTTCGAACCAGAGCGGGCTCGCGGTGCCGGGGGTGAGCACGGCGACCGAGGGGGTGGCGGTGCCCGAGGGTGCGAGCGCGCGCAGCGCCTCCTGCCAGAGGTCGAAGAAGGGGCGCAGCGGGCGCACCTGCACCGGCCGGAACGCCTCCGGCAGCACGCGGCCGAGCAGGCGGCGGTTCTCCCGCGCCTGGCCGAGCCCAGCGGGAGCGGCGGTGCGGTCCGCGAGCACGCGCCAGGCACCGTCCGGGCCGCGCACCAGGTCCGCGGCGTAGAGATGCAGCGAGCCCTGGCCCGGCAAGGGGGCGATGCGCAGGAAGCCGGGGTTGGCGAAGGCGAGCGCCGGCGGCAGCAGCCCCTCGGCGAGCAGGGTTCGGGGCCCGTAGAGATCGGCGAGGAAGGCCTCGAGCACGCGCGCGCGCTGGGCGAGGCCTGCCTCCAACGCCGCGAACTCGGCCGCCGTCAGCAACAGCGGCATGGGGTCGCAGCGCCAGGCGCGCGAGGACGCGCCGGGCAGCACGGAGGCCACCCCCTCCTCCTCGAAGGCGCGGTCGAGCCGGCGGGCGCGTTCGGCGAGGCCACCATCGCCCAGCGCGGTGAAGGCGCCGATCAGCCCGCGCCAGGGCGCGCGCAGCCCGCCGCGCCCGTCCACCATCTCATCGCGTGCGGCGGCCTGTTCCACGGCCGCACTCTTCCAGGCGAATCGGGCCGGGTCCAGCGTGCTCCGGTCCAGTGCGCCGGCGCGACGCCGCGGTCAGGTGCCGCGGCCGGAGCCCCAGACGGCCGCCATGACCGGCGCGACCACCTTTTCCTCCGGCGGTCGGGTCGCAAGGCTCACGACGACGAAGACCGCGATGTTGGCGAGCAGCGCCACCAGGCCGGAATTCAGGCTCAGGACCGGGCCATGTTTGGTCAGCAGCCAGTAGGCGGAGAGCCCCCAGCCGACGAGGATGCCGGCGACCACGCCGGGCAGCGTTGCGCGGCGCCAGAACAGCCCGCCGATCACCACCGCCGGCAGGAGTTGCGCGATGAAGTCGTAGGCGACGAGCAGGATCACCACGATCAGCGCCGGCGCGGCGATGGCGAGAACGAGGGCCGCCAGCGTGACCGGGAAGGCGAGCCAGCGGGTGAGCACGAAGACGGCGCGCTCGGAGGTCGCCGGGCGCAGCTTCGCCACCACGTTGTGCGCGATGAGCGTGCAGGACGTGACGATGATGGAGCCCGCCGGCACGATCGCCGAGAGCACCGCGGCGAGCACGAAGATGGCGAGGAACCAGGCGGGGAAGCTCCGCTCCGCCAACCGCATCACCACCTCGTTGCCCGGCACTTTCTGGCCCGCAAAGATGAGCACCGCGGCGAAGCCGATGAGGATCACGGCGACCTTCACCACCTGGTAGAGCGGCATGAACACCGCCTGCAGCTTCAGCGTCCGCGGCCCCTTCGCGGTGAAGCCGACGGCGAACCATTGCGGCCACATCCACTGCCCGAAGCCGGTGAGCAGCACGGTGCTGATGAACCAGGGGACGCCGACCTTCGAGCCATGGCCGGGGATCACGACGTGAGCGGCGGCGGCGCTGCCGAGCTTCTTCATCATCGCGCCGAAGCCGCCGAAGAAATGCAGCGGCACGACGACGAAGAGCGCGGCGATGGCCACGAACATCAGCACGTCCTTGATCACCGCCTGCCAGGCGTTGCCGCGGATGCCGCCGGCGTAGACCGCGACGGCGAGCACGACGAAGGCGATCACCTCGGCGAGGCGCAGGTTGATCGCGCCGCCCGAGACCACCTTCAGGATCGCGCCGAGGCCCTGGATGTTGAGGTCGATATAGGGGATCAGGATCACCGCGCTGGCGGCGGCGACGAGGATGCCGAGCCCCTGGCTGCCATAGCGACCGGCAATGAAATCCGCCTGGGTGAGGTAGCCGAAGCGCCGGCCGATCAGCCACACCGCGGGCAGCACGAAGAAGCCGAAGGCGTAGGCCACGTCGTTGGTGGCGACGTTGTAGAACACACCGCCGCCGCGCGCGTAGGCGAAGCCGGCGAGGCCGAGGAAGGTGAACGAGGTGTAGATCTCGGTGCCGAGGAGGAACCAGACCAGCACCGGGCCCATGAGGCGGGAGTTCAGGACCCAGCCTTCCAGCGTCGAGGATGCCCTGGACCCGCCGCGTATGCCGATCCAGGTGACGAGCAGCACGCCGAGAGAGACGAAGCCAAGGATGGCGGCGGTTTCGCTCATTGTTCGCCGTCTCCGGTGCCGACGCCGCCGGCGGAGCGATCGACGAGATAGACGAGCCCGATAAGGACAGGGCTCACGACCGGCAGCACAACGAACCAGAAGACGATGGGCGGCAGGCCGAGGATGGGCGGGGCGGCGGCGTTGAACCACAGGGGCGTGCCCGCGACATAGAGCAGCGTCAGGACCACCAGGCCCATGGCCCAGGCGACCAAGCTTGCGCGCATGCGCTTCCCCCAGATTTGTTCCGTCCAGCGTGGCCGGAAGCGGAGCGGATGGCAAGCGGTCAGTTGGTGCGGGCCAGTTCGTCGATGCTGTCGGTGAGTGCGCCGTCCAGGATATCCACCGCGCGATTTATTTCGTCCTGCGAAACGGTGAGCGGCGGGGCGATGCGCCAGACGGAACCGCGCTCCGGCCGGCGGCGGATGTTCATGCTGAGTCCGCGTTCCAGGCATTTCTGCGTGGTGAGCGCGCCGAGGCGGTGCGCGGGCTTGCGGGTGTGGCGATCCTCCACCAGCTCCACGCCGAGCAGGAGGCCGAGCCCGCGCACGTCGCCGATCGCCTCGTGGCGCTGCTGCAGTTCCTCGAGCCTCGCGCGCAGATAGGCGCCCATGGTGCTGGCGCGCTCCACCAGCTTTTCCTCGGCGATCACGCGCAGCACCGCGAGACCGACCTCGGCGAGCAGCGGGTCCGAGACGTGCGATGTGTAGAAGGTGAAGTGCCGCTCGTGGATCTTTTCCTCGATCGCCGGCGTGGTGGCGACCGCGGCAAGTGGCAGGCCGCCGCCCAGCGTCTTGGACATGGTGATGATGTCGGGTGTGACACCGAAATATTCCGAACCCGTCTTCGCGCCGATACGGCCGAAGGCGGTCTGCGCCTCGTCGAAGATGAGCAGCATGCCACGCTCGTCCGCGGCACGGCGCAGCGCCTGCATGAACGCCTTCGGCGGGACCAGCACGCCGCCGGCGCTGATGACGGGCTCGGCGACGATCGCAGCGCCGCGGCCGGTGGACTGCATGTCGAACATCTTGAGCGCGAGGTCGAGGTTGGCGAGGGCCGCCTCCTCCTCGGTCGGTGCCGGGATGTAGGGACGGTAGGCGTTGGGCTCCGGAATGACGAAGACGCCGGGCGTGGGCACGCCGTAGTGGCGACGGTCGCTGGCCATCGAGAGACCGCTCGCACCGCCGGTGACGCCGTGCCAGGAGCCGCCGAGCACGAGCACCTCGTAGCCGTCGGTCGCCATCTTGGCGATGCGCAGCGCGACCTCGTTCGATTCCGAGCCGGTGTTGACGAAGATCGAGCGGCTGATGCCGCCGGGCAGCCAGTCCCGTGCCAGCGTACGCGCGAGTTGCGGCACCGCCTCGGGGATCATGCCGCTGAAGAGGTGGAACGCCTTGCGCCCGGCGCGGTTGACCGCCTCCACGATGGCGTCGTGGTTGTGGCCGATGGTCGCGCACATCTGGCCGGAGGTGAAATCGAGATACTCGCGCCCGGCGCGGTCGCGCACGACGGTGCCCTTGGCGGAGACGAAGAAGTCGGGGAAATCGTCGCCGCCGTAGCGGATCAGGAAGTCACGGGCCGCCTGCCTGAGATCGTCGTCCATCCCGGATGTTTCCCCAACCGTGTGGGGCGCAGCCTGTCACGCGAAGCGGCGCAAATCCAGGGTGCGGGGGTGCTCGTGGTCCGGCGCGGCGCGGGGCTCCGGCATCGGGCCGGGCGTGTGGCCGAAGGGGAAGAAGCGCGCGCGGCGGCGCGCCTCCGCCTCGTTGGCATTGACCGGGAAGGTCTCGTGGTTCCGCCCGCAGGGATGCGCCACATGGTAGGTGAGGCCGCCGAGGCTGCGCCCGCTCCAGCGGTCCCAGAGGTCGAACACGAGCGGCGTCTGCACGCCGATGGTGGGGTGCAGCGCGCTCGGCGGCGCCCAGGCCTTGAAGCGCACGCCGCCCGCATAGGCGCCGGCCGTTTCCAGTCCCGAGAACGGCACCGCGACGCCGTTGCAGGCGAGCACGTAACGCTCCGGCGAGAAGCCCGAGACCCGCGCCTCGACCCGTTCCGTTGACGAATAGACGTAGCGGGCGGTGCCGCCGGCCGCCTGTTCCTCTCCCAGCACGTGCCACGGTTCCAGCGCGTTGCGGATGGTGAGCTGCACGGGCCCGATCGAAA